>NZ_JACARZ010000073.1:0-2335 GCF_013386315.1 Pseudomonas sp. P7779
CCTGGCCGGGCGCTACGAGCACTACAACGACGGCTCGGGCACCACCACCAACGGCAAGTTCTCCACCCGCTACCAGCTGACCCCGATCCTGGCCTTGCGCGGCACCGTCAGCACCGGGTTCCGCGCACCGTCCCTGGCCCAGCAGATCTACAGCTCCACCTCGCAAACCAGCGTCAACGGGCAACTGTTCGACTACCGCAACGTGGCGGTGAACTCCGATGTGGCCAAGGCCCTGGGCGCGACCACCCTCAAGCCTGAAAAGTCGACCAACTACAGCATCGGGCTGACCCTGCAACCCACTGACAACACCAACATCACCCTGGATGCCTACCAGATCGTGATCAAGGACCGCATCGCCCAGACCGGTTACCTGGGCGGCACGCCGCAAATCAGCGCGATCCTCGCCGCCGCCGGGCTCAACCCGAACCAGGCGGTGACCTACTTCACCAACGCCCTCGACACCACCACCCGCGGCGTCGACCTGGTGGGCGACTACCGCCAGGACATCGGTGCCTATGGCAGCCTGAAATACAGCGCCGGCTTCAACTGGAACACCACCCAGATCGACTCGATCCACGCCTCGACCGTGGCCGCCCAGGCCCTCGGCCCGGACGGTGGCTATGACCGCCAGCGCCAGGGCAACCTCAAGTACGGCTTGCCGCAATCCAAGCTGCTGCTGGGCACCACCTGGACCTACGACAAGGTTGAAACCAGCCTCAACCTGACCCGCTACGGCTCCTACACCGAGTACGGCACCGCCGAGATCTACGACCGTAACTTCGCGCCGACCTGGATCACTGACCTGAACATCGACTACCACCTGACCAAGGCCGTGACCCTGAATGCGGGGGCCAACAACCTGTTCAACAAGTACCCGAAACGCACCGACCTGGTAAGCAGTTCCGGCGGCTTCCCGTACGGTACCTTTTCGCCTTACGGCACCACCGGTGGCTATTGGTACACCGGCGTGACGTACGCCTTCTGACCCAGCCCGCGGGGCCGGTTCGCCGGCCCTGCGCCTGACCTTTTGCGGGAGCCTGCCCATGACCCGACGTACCGATCAACTCAAGCTGGGGGCCTTCCTGGCCAACAGCGGCCACCATGTATCGGCCTGGCGCCATCCCCTGGCCCAGGCGGATGCCAGCCTGGATTTCGAGCACTTCAAACACATCGCGCAAACCGCCGAACGCGGCAAATTCGACGCCTTGTTCGTCGCCGACGTGGTCGCCCTGTGGGGCCATCATCATGACGCCCTCAGCCGCACTGCCCGCGCCGAACACTTCGAACCCTTGACCCTGATGGCCGCTTTGGCAGCCGTCACCAGCAACATCGGCCTGATCGCCACCGCCACCACCAGCTACAACGAGCCGTACCATATCGCCCGCAAGTTCGCCTCCCTCGATCATCTGTCCAAGGGGCGCGCCGCCTGGAACCTGGTGACCTCGGTGGTCTCGGATGAGGCCTGGAACTTCGGCCGCGAAACCCATATCGACCATGGCGACCGCTACCAGCGCGCCGAAGAATTCCACGACGTGGTCAAGGGCCTGTGGGACAGCTGGGACGACGACGCCTTCACCCGCGACAAGGCCAGCGGGGAGTATTTCGACCCGGCCAAACTGCACACCCTGAATCATCGCGGCGAACATTTTTCCGTACGTGGCCCACTCAACGTCGCCCGCCCTCCACAGGGCCATCCGGTGCTGGTGCAGGCCGGTGCGTCGGAACCCGGCAAGGCCCTCGCCGCCCGCGTTGCCGAGCTGATTTTTGCGGTCAACCATGACCTGGCCGGCGCCCAGGCTTTCTATCAAGACATCAAGCAACGCGCCGCCGCCTTTGGCCGTGACCCCGACCACATCAAGATCCTGCCCGGTGTCACCCCGTTTATCGGCGAAACCCGCGAACAGGCCCAGGCGCTGTTCGAAGAGTTCCAGGCCCTGGTGGACCCGGTGCTGGGCCTGCGCTTCCTGGCCGACACCCTGGGCGATGACATCGACCTGTCGGGCTACGACCTCGACGGCCCGCTGCCGGAAACCCCGGTAGGCCAGCGCGGCAGCCGTCGCGACAAACTGCTGGAACTGGCCCGCAGCCAGAACCTGAGCATCCGCCAGCTGTACCTGCACCTGACCGCCGGCAACCCGGTAATCGGCACCGCCGAAGACATTGCCGACTTCTTCGAGCAGTGGTTCGAAGCCCGTGCCTGTGACGGGTTTAACGTGTTCTTCCCGTACTTCCCGGGCGGCATCGACCTGTTCGTCGAGCAGGTGATTCCACTGCTGCAGCAACGCGGGCTGTTCCGCACCGAATACGAAGGCACCACCCTGCGGGAAAACCTCGG
>NZ_JACARZ010000074.1:0-127713 GCF_013386315.1 Pseudomonas sp. P7779
CTGGTGCGAGGGAGCTTGCTCCCGCTGGGCTGCGTAGCGGCCCCAAGATCTTTGGGAGCGCTGCGCACTCCAGCGGGAGCAAGCTCCCTCGCCACAGCAAGCTCCCTGGCCACAAGGACAATCAGGTGATCTTAAGGGGCGGGGGCGCTGTTCCCGATATACAGCTGGATGATTTCATCAATCTCCCCGGACATTTTCATCCGCAGCAACGTGCGCAGGATCTGCTGCCCCGGCACCTGCGGGTCGTTGCGCACATAGCAGCCCAGGCGTTGCTCCTCGATCACGGCCACCGTATGCAGGCGCTGTGTGGGCGGTAATTGCTGATTGAAGCGGTCAAGGATCCATTCGTTGATCACTGCATAGTTGAAGCGTCCGGCCACCAGTTTTTGCAGCACTTGCTCTTCACTGCGGCTGTCGTCGCGGCTGAACTGGCCGCTGGCGAAGCGCGCCTCCAGGGTTGGGTAGCTGTAGCCGAGTACCGTGCCGATGTGTTGCGGCGCAAGGCTGTCCAGTGCCACTGACGTTGAGGGCACGCGCCCGGCGGCCAGCACATTGCGCTGGACCAGCAGCGGGATGCTCCAGGTGTAGTCCCCCGACAGGTTGTTCAGCCACGCCGGTGTCACGTAGCAGCGCACATCCACATCCCCGCGCTCCATGGCGGTGTCGATACGCGCACGCGGCAGCACATGGAATTTCGCAGGACGGCCGACCTGGGTGGCCAGGCTCAACATCAGGTCATACAAAATCCCCTGGGTCGGCTGGCCCTGGTCGAGTTGCACCATGGGCATGGTCCAGCTGTCGGAAATGGAGAATCGCAGAGGTGCGGGTGCCGCCAGGCTGACCGTGGCAATCATCCACAAGGCGCCCAGGACTGCGCGCATAAATTCTCCGGGTTCAGCCTTTTATAGGCTTGGTCAGACCAGCTTAGTCAGATTAGACGAGCGTGCCGGATGCAATTTCCCCCTTGCTCCGCTAGCATTACCCGCTTCCGCTTCCCAGTTGCGACGGTTTTCGATGAGTTATCAGGTTCTTGCACGTAAATGGCGTCCGCGCTCGTTCCGCGAAATGGTCGGCCAGACCCATGTGCTCAAGGCTCTGATCAATGCCTTGGACAGCCAGCGGCTGCACCACGCCTACCTGTTCACCGGTACCCGCGGGGTGGGCAAGACCACCATTGCCCGCATCATTGCCAAGTGCCTGAACTGTGAAACCGGCATCACCTCGACGCCGTGTGGTACCTGCTCGGTGTGCCGGGAAATCGACGAAGGGCGTTTTGTCGACCTGATCGAGATCGACGCCGCGAGCCGCACCAAGGTCGAAGACACCCGCGAGCTGCTCGACAACGTGCAGTACGCACCGAGCCGTGGCCGCTTCAAGGTCTACCTGATCGACGAAGTGCACATGCTGTCCAGCCACTCCTTCAACGCCTTGTTGAAGACCCTGGAAGAGCCGCCGCCCTACGTCAAATTCATCCTGGCCACCACCGACCCGCAGAAACTTCCTGCAACGATTTTGTCGCGGTGCCTGCAGTTCTCCCTGAAAAACATGACCCCGGAGCGTGTGGTCGAGCATTTGACCCACGTGCTGGGTGTCGAGAACGTACCGTTCGAAGACGACGCCCTGTGGTTGCTGGGTCGTGCCGCCGACGGCTCGATGCGTGATGCCATGAGCCTTACCGACCAGGCCATCGCCTTCGGTGAAGGCAAGGTGCTGGCCGCCGACGTGCGGGCGATGCTCGGCACCCTGGACCACGGCCAGGTGTTCGACGTGCTGCACGCGCTGATCGAAGGCGACGCCAAGGCGTTGCTCGAAGCCGTGCGCCACCTGTCCGAGCAAGGCCCGGACTGGAATGGCGTGCTGTCGGAAATCCTCAATGTGCTGCACCGCGTCGCCATCGCCCAGGCCCTGCCCGAAGGTGTCGACAACGGCCACGGCGACCGCGACCGCGTGTTGGCCCTGGCCCAGGCGTTACCGGCCGAAGACGTACAGTTCTACTACCAGATGGGCCTGATTGGGCGACGTGACCTGCCGTTGGCACCCGATCCGCGGGGCGGCTTCGAAATGGTCCTGCTGCGGATGCTGGCCTTCAGGCCCGCCGACACGGCGGATGCGCCGAGACAGCCGCTAAAGCCAGTGGGGATCAGCCAGGCCACAGTTGATTCCGCCAAACCAGTGGCTGGCCCGGCTGTTGTCGCGCCAGTGGTTGCGCCGCCTGCGCCGGTTGTCGCCGAGCCCGTGGCGCCTGTGGTGGTGCCGGAGCCGGTGGTTGAGCCTGCGCCCGTGCCTGAAGTCGATCTGCCGTGGAACGACCCGGTAGAGGCCGAGGTCGAGGTCGAGCTGCAGCCTGCCGTCGAGCCGGTGCTGGAAACCACCAGCGAGCAGCCTGAACTGACACCCATGCCCGCGCCGACCCCGGACAGCGTGGTGCCGGACGCCCCCGAGTGGGTTTCGGCCCCGGTGCCGGAGCCGACCGTTGCGCAAGTGGACGCCGCCACCCCGGGCACCGACCTCGACGACGAGCCGCCGCTGGACGAAGATTACATCGAGCCGGACATGGATTCGGCCTACAGCTACCTGGACGACCTGGCCAGCGAACACACCGCCGAGCCTGCCCCGGAGCCTGAACCCGAACCTGCCGCGATGCCGGCCACCGGCCTGGCGTTGCAATGGCTGGAGCTGTTCCCGAAACTGCCGATCTCCGGCATGACCGGCAGCATCGCCGCCAACTGCACCCTGATTGCCGTTGATGGCGACCACTGGCTGCTGCACCTGGACCCGGCCCACAGCGCCCTGTTCAACGCGACCCAGCAGCGCCGGCTCAACGATGCCCTGAACCAGTTCCACGGGCGCACGCTGACCATCAGCATCGAGCTGGTCAAGCCCGAGCAGGAAACCCCGGCCCAGGCGGCGTCCCGTCGCCGGGTCAACCGCCAGCGCGAGGCTGAAGAGTCGATCCACGGTGATCCGCTCATCCAGCAGATGATGCAGCAGTTTGGCGCGGTGGTGCGGCACGATACTATTGAACCTGTAGAAGCCCCGGTACCCCAAGCGTCATAACCCGGGGCCAATAATTGATCCACGTACTTTTGAGGTGATTCCCATGATGAAAGGTGGCATGGCCGGCCTGATGAAGCAGGCGCAGCAGATGCAGGAAAAGATGGCCAAGATGCAGGAAGAACTGGCCAACGCCGAAGTCACCGGTAAAGCCGGTGGCGATATGGTCAGCGTGGTGATGACCGGTCGTCACGACATCAAGCGCGTGAGCATCGACCCAAGCGTATTGCCGGGCGTCGGCGAAGACGACCTGGAAATGCTCGAGGCGCTGTTTGCCGCGGCCGTCAACGACGCCGTGCGCAAGATCGAAGCCAACAGCCAGGACAAGATGTCCGGCGTGACCGCTGGCATGCAACTGCCACCGGGCATGAAGCTGCCGTTCTGATCGGCAAGCAGCACCGAAAATGCCAGGCCCCGCGCCTGGCATTTTTTTGTCCGGCTATTTTCCATACCCGTAGCAGCTGTCGAGCGCCAGCGAGGCTGCGTCGGCAGCGACTCGGTCCCACGTCTGGCATGAAAGCAGCGGTGCGGCTAACGTAGCCTCGCTGGCGCTCGACAACTGCTACTGCGAGAGTTTTGTCGAACCCTGGACCCTGTGTTGGGGTCTGCACCCTATACCGTTGAATTCAATCACCGATAGAAGGAGCCTCGCTGATGTCCGAAGCATTGACCCTCAACCAGCGCATTGTGCTGGTCTCACGCCCCCACGGCGCACCGGTGCCGGAAAACTTTCGCCTGGAGCGCGTCGCGCTGCCGGAACTGGCCGACGGCCAGGTTTTGCTGAAGACCCTTTACCTGTCCCTGGATCCCTACATGCGCGGGCGCATGAGTGATGCGCCGTCCTACGCTGCGCCGGTAGAAATCGACGAAGTGATGACCGGTGGCGCTGTCAGCCGCATCGAACAGTCCCGCAATCCGAAGTTCGAGGTGGGTGACTTGGTGGTCGGTTCCACCGGCTGGCAGAGCCACAGCATCTCCGATGGGCGCAACCTGATCCCGGTACCGAAGGGACTGGCCAGCCCGTCCATGGCCCTGGGTGTGCTGGGTATGCCCGGCATGACCGCCTATATGGGCCTCACCGATATCGGCCAGCCCAAGTCCGGGGAAACCCTGGTGGTGGCGGCCGCTTCCGGTGCGGTGGGCTCGGTGGTGGGCCAGGTGGCGAAGATCAAGGGCCTGCGGGTGGTCGGTGTGGCGGGTGGCGCCGACAAGTGCCGCTATGTGGTGGACGAGCTGGGCTTTGATGCCTGTGTCGATCACAAGAGCGACAACTTTGCCGAGGAGCTTGCCCAGGCCTGCCCCAAGGGCATCGATATCTACTTTGAAAACGTCGGCGGCAAGGTATTCGACGCGGTCGTGCCGCTGCTGAATGCCAAGGCGCGCATTCCCTTGTGTGGCCTGATCGCCGGCTATAACGCCCACGAAGCGCCCAGCGGTCCCGACCGGCTGCCGGCGTTGCAACGTACCTTGCTGACCAAGCGTGTGCGGATCCAGGGCTTTATCGTGTTCGACGACTATGGCGACCGCCAACCGGAATTCCTCAGTGCCATGGCGCCGTGGGTGCGGGATGGCAAGATCAAGTTCCGCGAGGACGTGGTGGAAGGCCTGGAGCAGGCACCTGAAGCCTTTATCGGATTGCTGGAGGGGCGCAACTTCGGCAAGTTGGTGGTGCGGGTCGCACAAGATTGAGCATTTGACGCTAATCCGAGGCGCGGGTATAAACCGCGTCTCGTTGTTTTGTCGGACCTTTCCCCATGAGCTTCAGCCCCCTGATTCGTCAACTGATCGACGCCCTGCGCACTTTGCCAGGTGTGGGTCAGAAAACCGCCCAGCGCATGGCGCTGCAACTGCTGGAGCGTGATCGCAGCGGCGGCTCCCGACTGGCCCAGGCCCTGAGCCAGGCGATGGAAGGGGTTGGCCACTGCCGCCAGTGCCGCACCCTGACCGAGGAAGAGCTGTGCCCGCAATGCGCCGACCCGCGTCGCGACGACACGCTGCTGTGCGTGGTCGAAGGGCCGATGGATGTCTACGCGGTGGAGCAGACCGGTTACCGCGGGCGCTACTTTGTGCTCAAGGGCCACCTGTCGCCGCTGGACGGGCTGGGGCCGGAGGCGATTGGTATTCCGCAACTGGTGACGCGAATCGAGGAGCAGGGCACGTTCGTCGAGGTGATCCTGGCCACCAACCCTACGGTGGAAGGCGAAGCGACGGCCCATTACATCGCCCAGCTGCTGACCAACAAAGGCCTGATTACCTCGCGCATCGCCCACGGCGTGCCGCTGGGTGGCGAGCTGGAACTGGTGGATGGCGGGACCTTGGCGCATTCGTTTGCCGGACGTAAGCCGATCGCCCTATAACAAACACCGCAGAACAAAATGTGGGAGCGGGCTTGCTCGCGAATGCGGTGGTTCAGTCAATGCATCTGGCGACTGATACACCGCATTCGCGAGCAAGCCCGCTCCCACATTTGTTTTGTGGCGTTCACGAGTCTTTCCTCTTGCTTGATAACCAAGCAAGCGCTTGGTAAGTTCGCTCTACCGTCCCGTGGAGCTTGCCGATGTCTGCCTATCAGGAATACTTCGACCCCAGCCACCAATTGGTCCGCGACAGCGTGCGTCGTTTCGTCGAGCGCGAGATGTTGCCGGGCATCGAGCAGTGGGAGGAAGCGGAAAGCTTCCCCCGGGAGCTGTACCTCAAGGCCGGTGCGGCGGGGATCCTGGGCATCGGTTACCCCGAAGCCCTTGGAGGCAGCCACGAAGGTGACCTGTTCGCCAAGGTCGCGGCCAGCGAAGAACTGATGCGCTGCGGCTCCGGCGGAGTAGTGGCAGGGTTGGGCTCGCTGGATATCGGCTTGCCGCCCATCGTCAAATGGGCCCGGCCCGAGGTGCGCGATCGTGTGGCGCCGCAGGTGTTATCCGGCGAGAAGATCGCCGCCCTGGCCGTCACCGAGCCCGGTGGCGGCTCCGATGTCGCCAGCCTGCAGACCTGTGCCGTGCGCGACGGCGACCATTACCGGGTCAGCGGCAGCAAAACCTTTATCACCAGCGGCCAGCGTGCCGACTTCTATACCGTCGCGGTACGTACCGGGGGGCCGGGCTTTGCCGGCATCAGCCTGTTGTTGATCGAAAAGGGCACGCCTGGTTTCACCACCGGTACACCGCTGAAGAAAATGGGCTGGTGGGCGTCGGACACTGCCGAACTGTTCTTCGATGATTGCCGCGTACCCGTAGGCAATCTGATCGGCGCCGAGAACATGGGTTTCGCCTGCATCATGGGCAACTTCCAGAGCGAGCGCCTGGCCCTGGCCCTGATGGCCAATATGACTGCGCAGATGGCCCTGGAGGAAAGCCTGAAGTGGGCGGCCCAGCGCGAGGCCTTCGGCAAACCCATCGGCAAGTTCCAGGTGCTCAAGCATCGCCTGGCGGAAATGGCCACGGCGGTGGAGGTCTCGCGGGAATTCACCTACCGCCAGGCCGCCAAGATGGCCGCGGGCAAGAGTGTGATCAAGGAGATCTCGATGGCCAAGAACCTCGCCACCGACACCGCCGACCGCGTGACCTTTGATGCCGTGCAGATCCTCGGCGGCCAGGGCTACATGCGCGGCAACCTGGTGGAGCGGCTGTATCGCGACAACCGCATCCTGTCCATCGGTGGCGGGACTCGGGAAGTGATGAACGAAATCATCAGCAAGCAGATGGGCTTGTAGAAAGCGCTTTTGTGGCGAGAGAGCTGTGGCGAGGGAGCTTGCTCCCGCTGGGCTGCGTAGCGGCCCCAAGATCTTTGGGAGCGCTGCGCACTCCAGCGGGAGCAAGCTCCCTCGCCACACGAGTCCCGGGGTTATTGGTCTGTCAGTGCAAACTGCGTCAGGCAGAACGTCGCAATGCCCAGGTCTTCCAGGCGCTGGGAACCACCCAGCTCCGGCAGATCGATGATCGCCGCCGCTTCGAAAATCCGTGCGCCCATGCGCCGCGCCAGGTTGGCCGCTGCGATCAGCGTGCCGCCGGTGGCGATCAGGTCATCGAACATCAGTACCGAATCACCTTCACACAGGCTGTCGGCGTGCACTTCCAGGAAGGCTTCGCCGTATTCGGTCTGGTAACTCTCGGCCAGCACGTCAGCCGGCAATTTGCCTTGCTTGCGGAACAGGATCAGCGGTTTGTTCAACTGATAGGCAATGATCGAACCGATCAAGAAGCCCCGGGCATCCATCGCGCCGATGTGGGTGAAGTCGGCTTCGACGTAGCGGTGTACGAAGGTGTCGGCTACCAGGCGCAAGGCCTTGGGCGACTGGAACAGCGGCGTGATATCGCGAAAGATCACCCCAGGCTTGGGGAAGTCGATGACTGGGCGAATCAGGGATTTGATGTCGAACGAATCGAAGACCATCGTCGAGGAGTCCTGGGGAGGAAAGCGGACTCGAAGTATACCTGCGGCCCAGCCGATTGGCTCGGCCGCAAGCGTCTGGATCAACCGTCGAGCGAACCGCCAGCCAATGCGCAGAGCTGGATCGGGTCGAGGATATGCACTTCCTTGCCTTCGGCCGCAATCAACTCGTTCTGCTGGAAGCGGGTGAATACCCGGGACACGGTTTCCACCGCCAGGCCCAGGTAGTTGCCGATTTCGTTGCGCGACATGCTCAGGCGGAACTGGTTGGCCGAGAAACCCCGCGCGCGGAAACGTGCGGAGAGGTTGACCAGGAAAGTGGCAATACGCTCGTCGGCGGTTTTCTTCGACAACAGCAGCATCATCTGTTGGTCGTCGCGGATTTCCCGGCTCATCACGCGCATCAGCTGGCGACGCAATTGCGGCAGCTGCAGGGCCAGTTCATCCAGGCGTTCGAACGGGATTTCACACACCGATGTGGTTTCCAGGGCCTGGGCCGACACGGGGTGAATCTCAGTGTCCATGCCCGACAGTCCGACCAGTTCGCTCGGCAGGTGGAAGCCGGTGATCTGTTCTTCGCCGCCATCGCTCAGGCTGAAGGTTTTCAGCGCGCCAGAACGTACTGCATAAACGGAGTCAAACTTGTCGCCCTGGCGAAACAGGAACTCGCCTTTTTTCAGTGGGCGACCGCGTTTAACGATCTCGTCCAGCGCTTCCATGTCTTCCAGATTCAACGAAAGTGGCAGGCAGAGGGGGGCCAGGCTGCAATCCTTGCAATGAGCCTGGCTATGAGCGCGCAGTTTAACTGGCTCGGACATTTCTTAAATCCTTGTGGGAAAACACACATAAGACGTAAGGGTACCGCACTGGGGGACGATCAGGCCAGCGTGTACAAAAAAGCAGCAGCGGTATAAAGAATTTTGTATCGAGGTCGATACAAGATTGTCACTCCTAGAGCTGGAGGCTCAGATCATGCTTTCCATTGGCGCAACCAACCCTGCCATTGTTTCTTCGCTAACCGTGCCTGATGCGAAAAAAGACCCCGCTGCAGACGATAAAGACCAAGCGTCTTCGACCGATCGGGCCACTGACACCAAGCCCCAAGGACTGGTGGTGGATATCTCGGGGGCGGGGCTGAAAGCCTCCAAGGCCAGCACCAACTCCAACAAGGACATTGACGACAGCAACCTGAAAGACAACATCAAGCAGCTGTTGAAAATGATTCGCGAGATGAGAAAACAGCTCGCCGAGAAGATGGCTCAGCTCTCAGCTGCCATGTCCGACGCCTCAAAGACCCCGCAGGCAAGGCAGGCCAGAGTGGCCGCCTTGCAGAGTGATATCGCGACATTGCAGGCCGGCTTGATGACCGCCCAATCGCAGTTGACCAAGGCCTTGAAGGACGAGTCTCCCGAGTCGCAGCTGGAAGCGATGGCCCTGCTGGCGAAGTAGGACAGGTTCAGATCACCCGCGAAAATCGTTGCCGATTCTGGTGCTCCAGATAGGCATCGAACACCATGCACACCGAGCGTACCAGCAGGCGCCCCGCCGGCAATACGCGGATGCCCTGTGGGTCGAGTTCGATCAGTCCGTCCTCGGTCATCGCCTCCAGTTGCGGCCAGAGTTCGTCGAAATAGCCGCGAAAATCGATGTTGAAAGCCTGTTCGATCTTCTCGAAATTCAGGCTGAACGTGCAGATCAACTGTTGGATCACTTCCCGTCGCAGCCGGTCATCCGTGGTGCATAACAACCCACGGCTGGTGGCCAGTTGCGCGCCGGCGAGGGCGTTCTGGTAGTGGTTCAGGTCGCTGCTGTTCTGGCAGTACAGGTCGCCGATCTGGCTGATCGCCGACACCCCAAGCCCGATCAAATCGCAATGCCCGTGGGTGGTGTAGCCCTGGAAGTTGCGTTGCAGCGTGCCTTCTTCCTGGGCGACGGCCAATTCGTCGTCCGGCAGGGCAAAGTGGTCCATGCCGATGTAGCGGTAGCCCGCCTGGGTCAACTGCTCGATGGTGGTTTGCAGCATCAGCAGTTTTTCCGCCGGGGAGGGCAGGTCGTCGGTGTTGATCCGTCGCTGGGGCATGAACCGTTCCGGCAGGTGTGCGTAGTTGAACACCGAGAGGCGGTCCGGTTGCAGGCTGATGACTTCTTCCACGGTGCGTGCGAAATTCAGCGGTGTCTGCTTGGGCAAACCGTAGATCAGGTCGATATTGATCGAACGAAACTGCAGGGTGCGCGCTGCGTCAATCACTGCGCGGGTTTCTTCCAGGCTTTGCAGGCGGTTCACCGCACGCTGCACTTCGGGGTCCAGGTCCTGCAGGCCGATACTGACGCGGTTGAACCCCAGTTCACGCAGCAGGCCCATGGTCGCCCAGTCGGCTTCCCGTGGGTCGATTTCAATCCCGTAGTCGCCGGAGTCATCGTCCAGCAGGTTGAAGTGCTGGCGCAGGCGGCCCATGACCTGACGCAGCTCGTCATGGCTGAGAAAGGTCGGGGTGCCGCCGCCGAAGTGCAGCTGCTCCACCGGCTGTTTGGGATCGAGGTGGCACGCCACCAACTGGATTTCCTGCTCCAGGCGTTGCAGATAGGCGTGAGCCCGGCCGCGGTCCTTGGTGATGACCTTGTTGCAGGCGCAGTAGTAGCAAATGTTGGCGCAAAACGGCACATGCACATACAGCGACAGGGGCCGTACGGCCTTGCGGCTGTCGCGCAGGGCGTGGAGCAGGTCGAAGGTGCCGACCTGGCTGTCGAATTGTACGGCGGTGGGGTACGAGGTATAGCGTGGCCCCGCCAGGTCGTAGCGGTGAATCAGATCAGTGTCCCAACGAATGGCGTCGAGCATGCGGGCGTTCCCCCGGATAGGCTAGTGGGCCGAGTCTAGGGGCTGGGTGGGGAAGCCATCTTGATTTGCATCAACGGGGAGCGGCGCTATGCCACATGGCGATCTAGTGGCCCATCAGCCAGTGCTGGTGCGGCCCGGGCAAGGTCCAGATGCCGAACAGCATGACCAGCAGGCCACCGGCCATCCGCACGCTGCGTTTGCGCAATAACGCGGTGACTCGATCAGCGGCTAAGCCCGTGGCCAGCAGTACCGGCCAGGTGCCAAGGCCAAACGCGAGCATCAGCACCGCACTGTCCAGCGCATTGCCCTGGCTGGCCGCCCACAGCAACGTGCTGTAGACCAACCCGCACGGCAACCAGCCCCAGAGCGCACCCAGCAGCAACGCCCGGGGCAGGCTGGACACCGGCAGCAAACGGTTGGCAACCGGCTGGATATGGCGCCACAGGCCGCGCCCGAGGCTTTCGATACGGGTCAGGCCGCTCCACCAGCCAGCCAGGTACAAGCCCATGCAGATCAGCAACAGCCCGGCGAGGATGCGCATGAACATCGCTGCCGGACTGTTGGCCACGGCCCAGCCGGCCAGGCCGATCAGCAAGCCGGCGGTGGCGTAGCTGAGGATGCGCCCCAGGTTGTAGGCCAGCAGCAGGCGAAAGCGCCGACTGCGTTGCTCCTTGGGAATCGCCAGGGTCAGCGCGCCCATCAGGCCGCCACACATACCCAGGCAATGGCCGCCGCCCAGCAGGCCGAGGATCACCGCCGAGACCAGCAGGGGCGCCAGTTCAAGCATGGGGCGGATCTTTCGGCTTGGGCGGTTGTTCAGGGCCGTTGGCTTCATCGACGGCCGCCAGGTGGTTCGGGTCCTGGTCATCGAACAGCACGCTGTGGGCCGGGCCATCGAGGTCGTCGTACTGGCCGCTGTCCACCGCCCAGAAGAAGATGTAAATGGCGATGGCCACGATCAACAGCGCCGCCGGGATCATCACGTAAAGAGCTGGCATCTGCACTCCATGCCCGCGCGGCTCATGCCGGCAGCGGGCGGGTTACGGGGGCGGGGCTCACGGCTGGCGTGCTCGGCATGCGAGTCAGGCGCAGGGCATTGAGCACCACGGTCAACGAACTGAGGGACATGCCGATCGCCGCCCAGATGGGAGTGATCCAGCCGAGGGCGGCAAACGGCAACATCAGGCCATTGTACAGCCCGGCCCACAGCAGGTTTTCAATGATTACCCGGCGGGTGCGCCGGGCCAGGGTAAAGGCTTGCACCAGGGCGTCGAGGCGGTTCGACAGCAACACCGCGTCGGCGCTGGTCTTGGCCAGGTCGGTGGCCGAGCCCATGGCCACGCTGATATCGGCGGCGGCCAGCACCGGCACATCGTTGACGCCATCGCCGAGCATCAGCACCTTGCGGCCTTCCTTGTGCAGCTGTTGCAGCATTTGCAGCTTGTCATCGGGGCGCAGGCCGCCATGGGCTTCGTCGATGCCCAGCTCGGCGGCGACACTGGCAACCATCGGCGAGCTGTCTCCCGACAGCAGCAACGTGCGCCAGCCGCGTGCCTTGCAGGCGGCGAGCAAGGCGGGCGCGTCGCTGCGCAGGCGGTCATCCAGGACAAACCAGGCCAGGGCGCCGCCGGTGTCGCCCAGCAGCAGCCATTGGCCGGCTTCCTTCGGCGAGGCGGGGAGGGCGCAGCCGCTCAGTTCGCAGACAAAACCCGGCTGGCCAATGCGCAACCGGCGGTCACCGACGCGGCCTTCCAGGCCCAGGCCCGGCGTGCTGAGCACTTCATCCGCCGCCAACGGCGCGCGGCCGAATGCGCGGGCGATCGGATGTTCCGAACGTTGCTCCAGCGCCGCCGCAAGGCTCAGGCACTCGTCGCTGCCCAGCAGGCTCAACGGGCGGATCGCGCGCAACGCCAGGCGACCTTCGGTAAGGGTGCCGGTTTTGTCGAAAATCACCGTGTCGATCTGGTTCAGGCCTTCCAGCACGTGGCCGCGGGTCAGCAGCAGGCCGAGTTTGTGCAGGGTGCCGGTGGCTGCCGTCAGGGCGGTGGGTGTTGCCAGTGAGAGGGCGCAAGGGCAGGTCGCAACCAGCATCGCCAGGACGATCCAGAACGCCCGTGACGAATCCAGCTCCCACCACACCAGGCCGATGACCGCAGCGGCGACCAATGAGCACAACAGGAACCATTGGGCGGCGCGGTCGGCGATCTCCGCCAGCCGGGGTTTCTCCGCCTGGGCCCGCTCCAGCAGGCGCACGATGGCCGACAGGCGCGTGTCGTGGCCCAGGGCGCGGACTTCGACGGTCAGCGCACCTTCGACGTTGAGGGTACCGGCAGTGACGGCATCGCCGACCTGGCGTGGTTGCGGCAGGTACTCGCCGGTCAGCAGCGATTCGTCGATGCTCGACTGGCCGTCGAGGATGATGCCGTCTGCCGGCAGCACCGCCCCCGGATGCACCAGTACCCGGTCGCCCAGGGCCAGTTCGCTGAGCAGGATCCGTTCACTTTGCCCGTCGGCACTCATGCGCAGGCACGAGGCTGGCAACAGGTTGACCAACTGCGCAGTGGCTGCCGCCGTGCGTTCCCGGGCGCGGCGCTCCAGGTAACGCCCGGCCAGCAGGAACAGGGCAAACATGCCGACTGCATCGAAATACAGTTCGCCGGTGCCGGTGATGGCGGTCCAGATTCCGGCCAGGTAGGCACCGCCAATGGCCAGGGACACCGAAACATCCATGGTCAGGTGGCGGGTGCGCAGGTCGCGCATCGCCCCCTTGAAAAACGGCGCGCAGCTGTAGAACACGATGGGCGTTGTCAGAAACATCGCGACCCAGCGCAGGATCACGTGCAGCTCCGGGCTCAGGTCGATATTGAATTCCGGCCAGGTGGCCATCGTCGCCATCATCGCCTGGAACCACAGCAGCCCGGCCACCCCCAGTTGACGCAGGGCCAGGCGGTTTTCGCTGGCCAGTTGTTCAGCGGCACGGTCGGCTTGATACGGGTGGGCGGCGTAGCCGATGTAGCGCAACTCGCCGAGCAGTTGGCTCAGTGGCAGTTGCCCATCGGCCCAACGCACGTGCAGGCGGTGGTTGGACAGGTTCAGCCGCGCCTCGGCCACGGCGGGCAGGCTGCGCAGGTGTTTTTCGATCAGCCAGCCACAGGCGGCGCAACTGATGCCTTCCATCAACAGTGTGGCTTGCGACAGGTCACCGTCGTGGCGCACGAAAGGCTTTTGCACATCGGCACGGTCATACAGCGCCAGCTCGTCCACCAGTTGCACCGGCAGCGCCTCGGGGTTGGCCGAGGCTTCGCTGCGGTGCTGGTAATAGCTTTCTAGGCCACCGGCGACAATCGCCTCGGCCACCGCCTGGCAGCCCGGGCAGCACAGCTCGCGGGGCTCGCCGAGGATCACGGCAGTGAACCGGCTGCCGGGCGGCACGGGCAGGGCGCAGTGGTAGCAGGGGATTGGGGTGGTCATGGCTCAGTTCCGATGATCGTTCCCACGCTCTGCGTGGGAACGCTTCGCTGGACGCTCCGCGTCCGCTCTTGTGACGCGGAGCGTCACGGGATGCATTCCTACGCAGAGCGTGGGAACGATCAAACAGGTGACGCTCTATTTTTTCAGGTCTTCAGCACCCTGCAGCGGCTCGTCGCCCAGCAGCAAGTCCTTGTCATGGCTGACCTGTTCTTCTTCAAACATACGCCAGGTCCGGTCGCCTTCCACCCCCAGCAGCTCGACGAAGCGGCGGCCTTCGACCTTGTCGGTCACCTGGCCGATGTAGCGGCCGGGCTCGCTGTCGCTGCGGGTCAGGATGATCTTGCGATCCTTCTCCGGCTGGGTCGGCGAAATCAGGTTCAGCTCCAGGGTGCCGGGCCCGCTGTTGCCGGTCAGGTGCAATTCGACTTCGCCGGTCAACTCGTCCAGGTGCACCTTGGCCCGCAGTTGCAGAGTCTGGGCCAGCAGTTCGCGGTCCAGGGAACGGTTGATGCCTTTGCCGGCCTCGTAATAGTTGTCGTTGACCAGGTTGTCGGGGTTGTTCACCGCGATGGTCACCATGGACAAGGTCAACGTCACCGAGCAGGTCAGGATCCCAATGATGATCCAGGGCCAGAGGTGCTTGTACCAGGGGCTTGCGGCAGTAGCTGCGGGCATTGTTCGGCTCTCTATTAACGGACTTGTGGGCCGATGAATCGGCTCTTGGCTTCAATGTGGACGCTGTCGTCATCGGCATCCCTGAGGATGAATTTCACCTCGTTGGTGCTCGACGGCAGTTGTTCCGGTGCGCTCGACAACTCCACCGGCATGCTGAAGATTTCCCCGGCCGCTACCTTGATCTCGCGCCGGCCTTGCAGCTTGAGGTCTGGCAGGCCTGCGGCGTCAAGCACGTAGGTGTGGTCGCGCTGGTCCTTGTTCATGATCTTCAGGCTGTAGACGTTTTCGATCCGGCCCTCGGCGTTTTCGCGGTACAGCACGCGGTCCTTGCTGACGTCGAAACCCACCAGCGAGCGCACGAAGAAGGCGGCCACCAACAGGCTGATCATCGCCAGCAGCACCAGGGCATAGCCGATCAGGCGCGGGCGCAGCTTATGGGTTTTCTGCCCGGACAGGTTGTGCTCGGTGGTGTAGCTGATCAGCCCGCGCGGGTATTCCATCTTGTCCATGATGTTGTCGCAGGCGTCGATGCAGGCCGCGCAGCCGATGCATTCAATCTGCAGGCCGTCACGGATGTCGATGCCGGTAGGGCACACCTGCACGCACATCGTGCAATCGATGCAGTCCCCCAAGCCCTGGGCCTTGTAGTCGATACCTTTTTTGCGCGGCCCACGGACTTCGCCACGGCGCGGGTCGTAGGAAACGATCATCGTGTCCTTGTCGAACATCACGCTCTGGAAACGCGCATACGGGCACATGTAGATGCACACCTGCTCGCGCAGCCAGCCGGCGTTGCCGTAGGTGGCGAGGGTGAAGAAGCCGACCCAGAAATACGACCAGCCATCCGCCTGGCCGGTGAAGAAATCGAGCACCAGTTCACGGATCGGCGAGAAGTAGCCGACAAAGGTCATGCCGGTGACGAAGCCGATGATCAGCCACAGGCTGTGCTTGCCGAACTTGCGCAGGAACTTGTTGGCGCTCATCGGCGCCTTGTCCAGCTTGATGCGCTGGTTGCGGTCGCCTTCGGTGACCTTTTCGCACCACATGAAGATCCAGGTCCACACGCTTTGCGGGCAGGTGTAGCCGCACCAGACGCGGCCGGCATACACGGTGATGAAGAACAGGCCAAACGCCGCCACGATCAGGATGCCCGACAGCAGGATGAAATCCTGGGGCCAGAAAGTCGCGCCAAAAATGAAGAATTTACGTTCCGGCAGGTTCCACCAGACAGCCTGGTGGCCACCCCAGTTCAGCCACACGGTGCCGAAGTAGAGCAGGAACAAACCGGCACCCCCGAGCATCCGCAGATTGCGGAACAAGCCGGTGAAGGCACGGGTGTAGATTTTCTCCCGCGATGCGTAGAGATCGACGGTGTTATTCGAATTTTTGGCAGGCGGGGTAACGTCATGTACCGGAATCTGGTTGCTCATCATTGCATCCCACGGCAGTGGAGATTTGCCTCGGCCAGTACGTGCCAGCCGGGGTCAAAATAGGGGTGTTGCAGTGGCCTAATGATACGCCCCTGATACCCTTCGACGGGTGCGACCTTTGGTCGCGTTGGGGGAAATCAATTGATGGTGTACGTGATCTGGGTCAATTGACTTGTGAAGTATGGACGGTTTTCGCAGCCTTACCGGTCATTCGTCCCATGGATTGATCAGCGCGACGCCGCTGGATTGAAAGTCGCCGATGTTGCGGGTGACCACTGTCAGCCCATGAACCAGCGCGGTTGCAGCGATCAGTGCGTCACTTTCGTTGGCTTGGTCTGGCACATGCAAGCTGGCACAGCGCAGGGCAACTGCTGCATCAATCGGCAGGATTCTGGCATCAAACGCCGGCATGACATGGCGCTTGAGCCATGTGCGCAAAACCTTCCCCTGGGCGGGATCACGCCGCTCCATTCGCAGGACTCCTGTTTCCAGTTCCTTCAAGGTAATGGCTGAAATATACATCCGTGGCGCGATGACACTTTTGGCCCAGGCGACGACCTTGGCATCGGCCTGGGGTTTGCGCAGTTCAGAGATGACGTTGGTGTCGAGTAGATACATCAAGTGAAGTCCACGGGTCGATGAGTGATCACGGCGCGTTCGGTTTCGAACTCGATATCTGCCGCTTCTGGCATCACCAACAGGTCAACGATGTCGGCATTGAGGCCTGTCAGTTTTTGGTAGTCCTCAATGCTTAGCAGTACATGGGCAGGCTTGCCCCGGTCAGTGATAAAAACCGGGCCTTGGCGGGCGGCTTTTTTGGCACCGCTTGTGTCTTGATTGAATTCACGGCTGGAAATGGTGGTGATGGTCATGGGGGCTAACCTCCGTATGGAGTACGAATGTAGTCACGTTACTACCTGCGGTTTTCTTGATCAATCTCAAATGTAGATGCGTTGCTGGCGGTGACGACTTTTTCGACTTGAAAACAAAACGGCCCCGCCAATCTCCACTGGCGGGGCCGTTTTTTTTCACCGCTTTTCCTCACACGGCGTCTGGCGGCTTGTTCCCATGGGACAGTCCGAAACATACGCCGCCAGCAAGTGCACCTTGCCGTTTCCCTTGCGACTTCCTGGTGTTGAGTAAGTAAATCAGGAGAGGTCTACGGGCCGGTGTGGTGGCGTTTTTATACCTGCTTTTTGCGCTGTTAAATAACCTACAACGATTGGTTAGGAAGCTGACGCTTCTGCGATATCAGTTCTTAGGCCCAAACGAGCCTTTGTTTACACAGAATGAAACGTTTGTTGTAGGAACGCTGATCGCGTTATTGCCACGCAGGAAATGCCGACGTTGAGATCAAGTCTGGATCAGTGTTCGGCAATGTTTTGTAGCAGCGCGCAGCGTTACCACGATGAAACCTTTGATGAGCAATTGTTGAGCGTTATGCCTAGGCCTCTTGCGCGCCGATAAATTTATTTTGTTTTGACGTTATTCAAATCGAGGAAACCAATGACCATTCAACGTGCTAATGACACGCATAATGTTGGAGCCGTTCCACCATCGGCTTCGACGCTGCCAGTATCCTCTGGCATCAGCGTAGAGCAATTCAGTAGTTGGAATGATTATCGGGTGGCCGACCGTCTACTCAGAAACTTTGATAAGTATGCCGACCCTGCGCAACCAGACTACATCACCCGCGACTCGCTACGACAGGTTGCGTATGCCTCTGCGCAGAGTGGCTACAGCAGTGACGACATGAATTTTGCCCGTTCGCTGCTGGAAAATCCTGTTCTCATGGAGAAACTCGATGGTTACGGAAAGCATAAGCACGATGGCAAAATCGATCGTGAAAGTATCATAACCGTGGGTCAGAATATGGGGTTTCCCCTGGCCACGATGAGTGATAAAGAGCTGGCGCAAAAGCTCCTGAATGAATATGACACCTATTACCCCGAGCGCGGTTGGGGTGGGATTGATCGCAGGGAGGGTGTGACTTACGCTTCACTGAAGAACATCGCGGATGGGACGCGTCATGATCGCGGCCCAGATGAAGCGATGGTCGCGCGGGAAATCTTGAGTCGTCCTGAGTTAGTGGCACAGTTAGGACTGACGGATTGGTCTAAATCGGCTGATCGGGGGGCGATCAACGCTGCTATTAAAAGAATGGACCAAGTGCATGAAGAACGGTAACGCCTCGTCCTCGGGGTAAGTTGAGTTCCACCAATGCCCCATTACCAAAGCCCCGCGCAGCATTGGCTGCGCGGGGCTTTTTGGTTTTAATGCTTACTGCTCCTCAGCTGCCTTGTCTCCATGGGACAGGCTGTAAACATACGCCGCCAGCAAGTGCACCTTGTCATTGCCCTGCAACTGCTCCTGCGCAGGCATCTGGCCTTGACGGCCATAACGGATGGTCTGCTGCAGTTGCGCGAAGCTCGAACCGTAGATGAACGCGCCAGGGTGGGTCAGGTCAGGCGCGCCCATGGCGGGTGTACCTTTACCGGCGGGACCGTGGCACGCCACGCAGTTGGCGGCGAAGAGTTTCTCGCCGTTGGCCACGTCTGCCTTCGCGCCTTCCGGCAATTTGCGGCCATCGAGGTTGGTCACCACAAAGCCGGCCACATCGGCCACGCCTTGCTCGCCAATGACTTCGGCCCACGCCGGCATCACCGCGTGGCGGCCCTTCATGATGGTTTCCTTGATGGTGGCCGGGTCGCCGCCCCAGCGCCAGTCGGCGTCGGTCAGGTTGGGGAAGCCGTAGGCACCCTTGGCGTCGGAACCGTGGCACACCGAGCAGTTGGAGGCGAACAGGCGGCCACCCATCTTCAAGGCTTGCGGGTCCTTGGCCACTTCTTCGATCGGCATGGCGGCGAACTTGGCGAAGATCGGCCCGAACCGGGCGTCCGACTTGGCCATTTCCTTTTCCCATTCGTGCACGCCGGTCCAGCCGGTCTGGCCATTGGCAAACGGGGTTTGCTTGTCGTTGTCGAGGTAGTTGTAGCCCGGCAGCAGGCCTTTCCAGTTGCCCAGGCCAGGGTACAGCGCCAGGTAACCGAGGGCGAAGATGATGGTGCCGACGAACAGCATGAACCACCATTTGGGCAGCGGGTTGTCGTACTCCTCGATGCCGTCGAACGAGTGGCCGACGGTTTCATCGGTTTGCTCGGCGCGCTGGCCCTTGCGGGTCGACAGCAGCAGCCAGGTCAGGGCGAAAATGGTACCCAGACTGAGGACTGTGACGTACAGACTCCAGAACGTAGTCATTCTTTGTTACTCCTAGACGCTTCCACGACGTGCTTGATGGCTTCGGGATCATCCGCGAAGGGCAGCAACGTCGCGTCTTCAAACTCCGACTTGCGCTTGGGGCTGAACACCCACAAGGCCAGGCCGATAAAGGCCACCATCACGACAACGGTGCCCAGGCCTCGAATCATCCCGATATCCATCCAGATCACCGTTTGCTTTTGATGATGGTGCCAAGGCCTTGCAAGTAGGCCACCAGTGCGTCCATTTCGGTCTTGCCCTTCACGGCCGCTGCCGCGCCGGCGATGTCTTCGTCGGTGTAGGGCACGCCCAGGGTGCGCAAGACTTCCATCTTCTTGGCGGTGTCCTTGCCGTCGAGTTTGTTTTCGACCAGGAACGGGTACGCCGGCATTTTCGATTCGGGCACCACGTTGCGCGGGTTGTACAAGTGCGCACGCTGCCAGTCATCGGAGTAACGACCGCCGACCCGGGCCAGGTCCGGGCCGGTACGCTTGGAACCCCACAGGAATGGGTGGTCCCACACGCTTTCACCGGCGACCGAGTAGTGGCCGTAGCGTTCGGTTTCGGCACGGAACGGGCGGATCATCTGCGAGTGGCAGCCGACACAACCGTTGGCGATGTAGACGTCGCGGCCTTCCAGTTCAAGGGCGGTGCGCGGCTTCATGCCTTCCACCGGCTTGTTGGTCACGTCCTGGAAAAACAGCGGAACGATCTGGGTCAGGCCGCCGATACTCACGGCGATGACCATGAAGAAGGCCAGCAGGCCGATATTCTTCTCGACTACTTCATGCTTCATCAGTGAGCTCCCACAACGGCGATCTTGGTAGCGGCTTCGGCTTCTACAGGGTCGGAGGCACGCACGGTGCGCCACACGTTGTAGGCCATGAACAGCATGCCGCTGGCAAAGATCGCACCGCCCAGGGCGCGCACGATGTAACCCGGATGGCTGGCTTGCAGCCCTTCGACGAAGGAGTAGGTGAGGGTGCCGTCATCGTTGATTGCACGCCACATCAGGCCCTGGGTGATGCCGTTGACCCACATCGAGGCGATGTAGAGCACGGTACCGATGGTGGCCAGCCAGAAGTGCGTGTTGATCAGGCTGACGCTGTGCATCTGCGCACGGCCGAACAGTTTCGGGATCATGTGGTACAGCGCGCCGATGGAAATCATCGCTACCCAACCGAGGGCGCCGGCGTGTACGTGGCCGATGGTCCAGTCGGTGTAGTGGGACAGCGAGTTGACCGTCTTGATGGCCATCATCGGGCCTTCGAAGGTCGACATGCCGTAGAACGCCAGGGAGACCACCAGGAACCGCAGGATCGGGTCGGTGCGCAATTTATGCCAGGCGCCCGACAGGGTCATCATGCCGTTGATCATGCCGCCCCAGCTTGGCGCGAGCAGGATGATCGACATCGCCATGCCCAGGGACTGGGCCCAGTCCGGCAATGCGGTGTAGTGCAGGTGGTGCGGACCGGCCCAGATGTACAGGGTGATCAGGGCCCAGAAGTGCACGATGGACAGGCGATAGGAGTAGATCGGACGCTCGGCCTGTTTCGGCACGAAGTAGTACATCATCCCCAGGAAGCCGGTGGTGAGGAAGAAACCTACGGCGTTGTGGCCGTACCACCACTGGATCATTGCGTCCGTCGCACCGGCGTAGGCCGAGTAGGACTTGAAGAAGCTGACCGGCAAGGACGCATGGTTGACGATATGCAGCATCGCCGTCACCAGGATAAATGCCCCGTAGAACCAGTTGCCGACATAGATGTGCTTGGTCTTGCGCTTGACGATGGTGCCGAAGAACACCACTGCGTAGGTCACCCAGACAATCGCCAGCAAAATGGCGATCGGCCATTCCAGCTCGGCGTATTCCTTGGTGGTGGTGTAGCCCAGCGGCAGGGTGACGATCGCGCCCACGATGACCGCTTGCCAACCCCAGAAGGTAAAGGCCGCCAGTGCATCGGAAATCAGTCGCGTTTGGCAGGTTCGCTGCACGACGTAGTAAGAAGTGGCAAACAGTGCACATCCACCGAAGGCGAAAATCACCAGGTTGGTGTGCAACGGGCGCAGGCGTCCAAATGTCGTCCATGGCAGGCCAAAATTCAACTCTGGCCAAACCAGTTGCGAGGCAATGAAAACGCCGAGCCCCATGCCAAGGATCCCCCAGACCACCGTCATGATGGCGAACTGGCGGACTACCTTATAGTTATAAGCAGTCGGACTGATTGCTGTGCTCATTCTAAGGTTCCACGGTTTAGTTTTTTTATAGGGTAAAAATCGGTCGCAAGTATGGAGAAAGCAAGATTCCATTGCAACGCAAGGTGACCTGCGTCAATGCGTTCCAAACCAGATTCTGCGCCCTTTCCATGTTTGGCGTAAGGACAAAATTCAGGGTTAAAAGCTGACGACTTGGACAGGATTTTAAACGGGTCGAAGGTACTTGTAACTGAGTGTGTGTAAACAAGCAGCTCGGGTGACGAATGGCCAGTGGCACGACAGCCGGTAGGTACCAGCCTTTGCGCCTGTCATCGAGCAGAAATGTTTCAACCCATCGAGTGCAAGTCGGCCGTCGACCGGCCAATGCCAGTCCACTGTGCAAACAAGCGTAGACCCGAATGGCAGGAGGGGAAAGTCAGCGATCGGAAGGGTGCGACAATGGGTCGCAAAAAAGCCGCGCCTGAATCAGGCGCGGCTTTTGGGTGGTGCAGGATTACTCGGGTTGGCTGTCAGGCGTTGCGCCATCAGCATTGTGGGACAGGCTGTAAACATAGGCGGCCAGCAGGTGCACCTTGTCATTGCCTTGCAGTACTTCCTGCGCAGGCATCTGGCCCTGGCGGCCGTGGCGAATGGTCTGCTGCAACTGCGCCAGGCTGGTGCCGTAGATAAAGCCACCTGGCTGCGTCAGGTTCGGCGCGCCCATGGCTTCCACGCCATGGCCTTCCGGCCCGTGGCAGGCGACACAGGTGGTGCTGAATGCCACTTGGCCCGCGGCGACATCCGCGGTGCTGTCCGCCGGCAGCGGCAGGCCTGCCAATTCATGGCGCACGTATGCTGCGACGTTCTTCACACCGTCCTCACCCAGCACTTCACCCCAGGCCGGCATCGCGGCATGACGGCCATTCATGATGGTCATCTTGATTGCATCCGCCGAACCGCCCCAGCGCCAGATGTTGTCTGCAAGGTTCGGGAAGCCGTAGGCGCCCTTGGCGTCCGAGCCATGGCACACCGCGCAGTTGGAGGCGAACAGGCGGCCGCCCATTTTCAGCGCCTGTGGGTCCTTGGCGACTTCTTCCACCGGCATGGCCGCGAATTTGGCGAAGATCGGCCCGAATTTGGCGTCGGCCTTGGCCATCTCCTTGTCCCATTCCTTGGTCTGGGTCCAGCCATCTTCATAGCCCGGCAATACGCCTTTCCAGTTGCCCAGGCCCGGGTAGAGGATCAGGTAGCCGACGGCAAACACCAGGGTGCCGGCGAACAGCATGAACCACCATTGTGGCAGCGGGTTGTCGTACTCCTCGATCCCGTCGAAGGCGTGGCCCATGGTCTGGTCCACGCTGCCCTTGGTCTCGCCCTTGCGGGTGCCGATCAACAGCCAGGTCAGGCCGATCAGGCTGCCGAGGGTCAGTACACAGATCCATGTACTCCAGAAGGTAGTCATGGCCGGTTGCTCCTTGTTGCAGGCTCTTCTTGAGCGTCGGGGGTTGGCGGTAGCGGTTCATCGGCAAACGGCAGCAGGCACGCCTCGGCGAACTCTGCGTTGCGCCGGGAGTTGAACACCCACAGCGACAGGCCGATGAAGGCGATGGCCACGACCAGCGTGCCAAGGCCGCGGATGGTTCCAGCATCGAATTCAAATCCCATGGCTCACCTCTTGCTCTTGATGGCAGTGCCGAGCACTTGCAGGTACGAAACCAGCGCGTCCATCTCGGTCTTGCCCTTGAGGGAGGCCACGGCACCGGCGATGTCGTCGTCGGTGTACGGCACGCCGAGGGTGCGCATCACCTTGAGCTTGGTCTCGGTGTGGCTGCTGTCGACCGGGGCGGTGACCAGCCATGGGTACGCCGGCATCTTCGATTCCGGTACCACGTTGCGCGGGTTGTACAAGTGCGCGCGGTGCCAGTCGTCCGAGTAGCGCGCGCCGACGCGGGCCAGGTCCGGCCCGGTACGCTTGGAGCCCCACAGGAACGGGTGATCCCACACGCTTTCACCGGCCACCGAGTAGTGGCCATAACGCTCGGTTTCGGCGCGGAACGGGCGGATCATCTGCGAATGGCACTGTACGCAGCCTTCGCGGATATAGATGTCGCGACCTTCCAGTTGCAGCGCGGTGTAGGGCTTCATGCCTTCCACTGGCTTGTTGGTCACATCCTGGAAGAACAGCGGCACAATCTGGGTCAGGCCGCCGATACTCACGGCGAGCACCATCAGCAGCATCAGCAGGCCGACGTTCTTTTCAATGGTTTCGTGTTTCATCATCGACTCCTCAGGCCATCTGCGCCGCAGCGGCGACTTCGGCGGGTTGTGCCGAACGCACGGTGCGCCAAGTGTTGTAAGCCATCAGGAACATGCCGCTGAGGAAGATCGCCCCGCCCACCAGTCGCACGATGAAGCCTGGGTGGCTGGCCACCAGGGTTTCGACGAAGGAGTAGGTCAAGGTGCCGTCTTCGTTGACCGCACGCCACATCAGGCCCTGGGCGATGCCGTTGACCCACATCGAGGCGATGTAGAGCACGGTGCCGATGGTGGCCAGCCAGAAGTGCGCGTTGATCAGGCCGAGGCTGTACATCTGCTCGCGACCGAAGATTTTCGGGATCATGTGATACAGCGCGCCGATGGAGATCATCGCTACCCAACCCAGCGCCCCGGCGTGTACGTGGCCGATGGTCCAGTCGGTGTAGTGGGAGAGGGCGTTGACCGTCTTGATGGCCATCATCGGCCCTTCGAAGGTCGACATGCCGTAGAAGGCCAGGGAAACCACCAGGAATCGCAGGATCGGGTCGCTGCGCAACTTATGCCAGGCGCCCGACAGGGTCATCATCCCGTTGATCATCCCGCCCCAGCTCGGTGCCAGCAGTACCAGCGACATCACCATGCCCAGGGACTGTGCCCAGTCCGGCAGCGCGGTGTAGTGCAAGTGGTGCGGGCCGGCCCAGATGTACAGGGTGATCAGTGCCCAGAAGTGCACGATGGACAGGCGATAGGAATACACCGGGCGTTCGGCCTGTTTCGGCACGAAGTAGTACATCATCCCGAGGAAGCCGGCGGTGAGGAAAAAGCCTACCGCGTTATGCCCGTACCACCACTGCACCATGGCATCCGTCGCACCGCCGTACAGCGAGTAGGACTTGGTCAGGCTGACCGGGATTTCCAGGTTGTTGACGATATGCAGGATGGCCACGGTGATGATGAACGCACCGAAGAACCAGTTACCGACGTAGATGTGCTTGGTGTTGCGCTTCATCACCGTGCCGAAGAACACGATGGCATAGGCCACCCAGACGATGGTGATCAGGATGTCGATCGGCCATTCCAGCTCGGCGTATTCCTTGGAGCTGGTGTAGCCCAGCGGCAAGGTGATCGCGGCCAGCACAATGACCAGCTGCCAGCCCCAGAAGCAGAACTGCGCGATCTTTGGCGCGAACAATTGGGTCTGGCAGGTGCGTTGCACCGAGTAGAAGGAGCTGGCAAACAGCGCGCAACCGCCAAAGGCAAAGATCACCGCGTTGGTGTGCAGCGGGCGCAAGCGGCCGAAACTGGTCCAGGGCAAATTGAAGTTGAGTTCGGGCCATACCAACTGGGCAGCGAGAAAAACCCCGAGTCCCATGCCGACGATGCCCCACACCACCGTCATAATGGCGAATTGGCGGACCACCTTGTAGTTATAGGCGGTACTTAAAGTAGTGTTCATGGTTCCCCATCCACGGTTCAACCCAAGCAAATGCGGCACTTGGGCTGGAGTTATAGGCAGACTAAAAAGCGAGGCAAGCATGGGCAAAGAGCACAAGGCCAGTATTGACGGGGATCAATGGGCGCAGTGTGTGCGGGAACGCGGCTGGTTGTGGGATGTCGCCACAGGGTCTATCGCGCGTACGCCCACGACGTTGATCCTGGCCCACGGCGCGGGTGCGCCGATGGACTCGGGCTTCATGAACGACATGGCTGCACGCCTTGCCGGGCATGGCGTGAACGTGTTGCGCTTCGAGTTTCCCTACATGGCCCAGCGCCGTGTGGACGGGGGCAAACGCCCACCCAATCCAGCCCCGAAACTGCTGGAATGCTGGCGTGAGGTGTACGCCGAGGTGCGACGTCATGTCGCTGGGAAACTGGCGGTGGGCGGCAAGTCGATGGGCGGGCGGATGGCCAGTCTATTGGCGGATGAATTGGGCGCGGACGCGCTGGTGTGCCTGGGTTATCCGTTCTATGCGGTGGGCAAGCCGGAGAAGCCACGGACCGAGCACCTGGCCGGGCTGAAGACGCCGACGTTGATTGTGCAGGGTGAGCGGGATGCACTGGGCAATCGGGCGGCGGTGGAAGGGTATGTGTTGTCGCCGAGTATCGAGGTGATGTGGCTGGTGGCGGGGGATCATGATTTGAAGCCGTTGAAGGCTTCGGGGTTCAGTCATGAGCAGCATCTGGAGGCTGCGGCGGTGAAGGTGGCCGGGTTTCTCGGCGCCTGATAGGGCCCTTTCGCGAGCAAGCCCGCTCCCACATTTGAAATGCATTCCAAATGTGGGAGCGGGCTTGCTCGCGAAAGCGGTTTACCGGTTAAAGCGTTCTACCAGCGAATACTGAGTATTGGCGGTATGCGTCAGCTCTTCACTCAACTGCGCCGAATTCAACGCCTGTTCCGACGTCTGGTCCGCCAGCAGCGCAATGGTGCTGATGTTACGGCTGATCTCTTCCGCCACCGAGCTCTGCTCTTCGGTCGCCGCCGCAATCTGCGCCGTCATATCAGTGATGTGCGCCACCGCCTCGCTGATCCCGATCAGCGCCTGATCCGCTTCCATCACCCGTGCCACACCTTCTTCCGCCTGGCGATGCCCGGCGTCCATGGTTTGTACGGCCGCGCTGGCGGTCTGTTGCAGCTTGGCGATCAGCGCATGAATCTGCCCGGTGGACTCGCTGGTGCGCTGGGCCAGTTGCCGCACTTCGTCGGCCACCACCGCAAAGCCGCGACCCATCTCCCCGGCACGGGCCGCTTCGATGGCCGCGTTCAGCGCCAGCAGGTTGGTCTGGTCGGCGATGCCTTTGATCACATCCACCACGCCACCGATTTCGTCACTGTCCTTGGCCAGTTGGGTCACGGTCACGCCGGTCTCGCCCACGGCCACCGACAGGCGCTGAATCGCTTCGCGGGTTTCGCCGGCGATATCACGGCCACGCCCGGTCAGGCGATTGGCTTCCTGGGTGGCATCGGCGGTGCGTTGCACATGGCTGGCGACTTCCTGAGTCGTCGCGGCCATCTGGTTGACCGCGGTGGCCACCTGTTCGGTTTCCACGCGCTGGCGTTCAAGACCGCTGGAGCTGTTATGCGCCAGGGTGTTGGATTGCGCGGCCTGGTCGTTGAGGTGCTCGGCAGTGTCCTGCAGGCGTGTCAGGCAGGTCTTAAGACGCGCCTCCTGGCTGAGGATCGACATTTCCAGGCGCGCCTGGGCGCCGCGGCTGTCGGTGTACATCTGCGCGATCAGCGGGTCTGAGGTGGTCTGTTCGGCCAGGCGCAGCAAGCGCTTGAGCCCGCGTTGTTGCCAGCTCAGGCCCAACAGGCCCAGCGGTACCGACAGCGCCGCTGCCAGGGCAAAGCCCCAGTGGGAATTGAGCCAGACGCCAATCAGGAAGCTCAACTGGCTGACCAGGATAAACGGCAGCCAGTCCTGCAACACCGGCAGCCACTTGTCGCGGCGCGGGATGGCCGGCTTGCCCTGGTTGATGCGCTGGTAAAGCGCTTCGGCACGGCGGATCTGCTCGGCGGTGGGCTTGACCCGCACCGACTCGTAGCCGATCACCTGGTTGCCGTCGAAGACCGGTGTCACATAGGCGTTGACCCAATAGTGATCACCGCTCTTGCAGCGGTTCTTGACGATGCCCATCCATGGCAAGCCTTGTTTGAGCGTGGACCACATGTGTGCGAACACTGCCGCCGGCACATCCGGATGACGAACCAGGTTGTGCGGGGCACGCAGCAGTTCGTCATGGGAAAACCCACTGATCTCGACGAAGGCGTCGTTGCAGTAGGTGATCACGCCTTTGGCATCCGTGGTGGAGATCAACCGTTGCTGAGCGGGGAAGGTACGTTCGCGCTGGGTAACGGGTTGGTTATTACGCATGATTGTTCAATCCGCAAGGCTTTGACAGGTTGTCGACCGTCGCGGGGTTTTATTTAACTTATTTTTTGCAACAATCGGCGCAGCCTCAGCCCGCCAGCATCGGATAGGTAAACAACCCGAAATGCAGCAGGTTCAGCCCGAAGTGCGTAACGATCGCCGCGCCCAATCCGCCAAAGCGATACGCCAGGCCGTAGCCCAGGCCTGCGATGGTCGCCAGCAGGGTCCACTGCCAGCCTGCGCCCAGGTGTACCAGGCCGAACAGCAGGGCGGCCAACAGCAATGCGAGGTTTTCACCATAGGGCAATTGCTTGAACCGTCGGCACAGGCCGCCCTGGATATAACCGCGGAACAGCGCTTCCTCCACCAGGGTCACCAGCAGCAGGTTATTCAACACCCACAGCCAGGCCTGCTCCGGCCACTTCGGGGCCCAACTGATGACGCCCAGCAACGCAGCGCCGCCCAGGGCGGCAATCGCCGTCAGTGTCAACGCCAGGGCGGTGGCGTAGATCGACAGGCGCAGGGACCGGCGCGCAACAATCCACGGGCAGGCCAGCAGCAGCCAGAAGCCAATCAGCGGCTTGTCCTGGTTCAGGTACATCGAGAAAGGCACGGCGTCGTCCGTAAAGCGCTGCGGCGCGATCCCGCGACCGTTGTAGAACCCCGGCAGCCAGTGCATCGCCAGCCCCAGCGCCAGCACGATAAACAGCCCGTGGCCCAGATAGCGTACCCACGGGTTTCGCTGTTGCCGCACGGCAAACCCGGCCAACAGCAGCATGGCGACGGAAAGCGCCGCCATTAACCCCAATTGCCCGTAGCTCAAGGCAAGTACATAGCCGATGGAAAGAAGCGCCAGGTACAGCCATGGCAATGCAAGCATGGGGAATCCTTGTGACAGTCAAAATCTGAGGGCGGCAGTATACCGAGCGTCACCGACGGTAAAAATGAAAACACCGCCAGGGAAGGCGGTGTTTTGGGTAGCGCGTGTCAGTTACGAGGCAATCAACTGCCGCAACACGTAGTGCAGGATCCCGCCGGCCTTGAAGTACTCGACCTCATTGAGGGTGTCGATGCGGCACAGCACTTCGACCTTCTCGCTGCTGCCATCCTCACGGGTGATCACCAGCGTCAGGTTCATGCGTGGCTCGATCTCGGCGTGGGTCAGCCCGAGGATGTCGATCTTCTCCTTGCCGGTCAGCTTGAGTGCCTTGCGGTTCTGGTCCAGCTTGAACTGCAGGGGCAGCACGCCCATGCCCACCAGGTTGGAACGGTGAATCCGCTCGAAACTCTCGGCGATCACCGCCTTGACCCCCAGCAGGTTGGTGCCCTTGGCCGCCCAGTCACGGCTTGAGCCGGTGCCGTATTCCTGGCCGGCGATCACCACCAGCGGGGTGCCCGAGGCCTGGTATTTCATGGCGGCGTCATAGATCGGCATTTTCTCGCCGGTAGGGATGTAGATCGTGTTGCCGCCTTCCTCGCCGCCGAGCATTTCGTTGCGGATGCGGATGTTGGCGAAGGTGCCGCGCATCATCACTTCATGGTTGCCGCGGCGCGAGCCGTAGGAGTTGAAGTCCCGCGGTTCGACGCCTTGCTCGCGCAGGTATTTGCCGGCCGGGCTGTCGGTCTTGATGTTGCCGGCAGGGGAGATGTGGTCGGTGGTCACCGAGTCCCCCAGCAATGCCAGCACGTTGGCGCCCTTGACGTCTTCGATCACCGGCAGCGGGCCGCCGATGTCGTCGAAGAACGGTGGGTGCTGGATGTAGGTGGAGTCCTTCTGCCACACGTAGGTTGCAGCCTGCGGCACTTCAATGGCCTGCCACTGTTCATCACCGGCAAACACCTCGGCGTATTCCTTGTGGAACATCCCGGTGCTGACTTGTGCAACGGCGTCGGCGATTTCCTTGCTGCTGGGCCAGATGTCCCGCAGGTACACCGGTTTTCCGTCAGAGCCGGTGCCCAGTGGTTCGCTGCTGATGTCCATGCGCACGGTGCCCGCGAGGGCGTAGGCTACGACGAGAGGCGGGGAGGCCAGCCAGTTGGTTTTCACCAATGGGTGCACCCGGCCTTCGAAGTTACGGTTGCCTGAAAGCACCGAGGCTACCGCGAGGTCGGCTTTCTGGATGGCTTTTTCGATCGGTTCGGGCAGCGGCCCGGAGTTGCCGATGCAGGTGGTGCAGCCATAACCCACCAGGTCGAACCCCAGCTTGTCGAGGTATTGGGTCAAGCCTGCCGCTTTGTAGTAATCAGTCACGACTTTGGAGCCCGGCGCCAGGGAGGTTTTCACCCAGGGCTTGCTCTTCAGTCCTTTCTCCACGGCCTTTTTCGCCACCAGTCCCGCCGCCATCATCACGCTCGGGTTGGAGGTGTTGGTGCAGGAGGTAATGGCCGCGATCACCACCGCGCCGTTTTTCAAGCGATAGGTCTGGCCTTCGAAGTCGTAGTCGGCTTCACCGATCAGGTCGGCGTTGCCCACCGCAACACCGCCGCCGCCTTCGCTCTCCAGGCGGCCCTCTTCCTTGTTGGTGGGTTTGAATTGCAGGTCGAGGAAATCGCTGAAGGCCTGGCCGACGTTAGGCAGTGAGACACGGTCTTGCGGACGTTTAGGCCCGGCCAGGCTGGCTTCGACGCTGGCCATGTCCAGCGCCAGGCTGTCGGTAAAGATCGGCTCCTGACCTGCATTGCGCCACAGGCCCTGGGCCTTGGTGTAGGCCTCCACCAGTTTGACGGTTTCTGCAGGACGGCCCGACAGGCGCAGGTAGTCCAGAGTCACGTCGTCCACCGGGAAGAAGCCGCAAGTGGCGCCGTATTCCGGGGCCATGTTGGCGATGGTGGCGCGGTCTGCCAGGGGCAGGTCAGCCAGGCCATCACCATAGAATTCGACGAATTTCCCGACCACGCCTTTTTTGCGCAACATCTGGGTGACGGTCAGCACCAGGTCGGTGGCGGTGATGCCTTCTTTCAGCTTGCCGGTGAGCTTGAAGCCGATCACTTCCGGGATCAGCATCGACACCGGCTGCCCGAGCATCGCGGCTTCCGCTTCGATCCCGCCCACGCCCCAGCCCAATACGCCGAGGCCGTTGATCATGGTGGTGTGGGAGTCGGTGCCGACCAGGGTGTCGGGGAAGGCATAGGTGCGGCCGTCTTCATCCTTGGTCCACACGGTGCGGCCGAGGTATTCCAGGTTGACCTGGTGACAGATGCCGGTGCCCGGTGGCACTACGCTGAAGTTGTCGAAGGCGCTCTGACCCCAGCGCAGGAAGGCGTAGCGTTCGCCGTTGCGCTGCATTTCGATGTCGACGTTTTCCTGGAAGGCGCCGGTGGTGGCGAACTTGTCGACCATCACCGAGTGGTCGATCACCAGGTCCACCGGTGACAGCGGGTTGATGCGTTGCGGGTCACCGCCGGCCTTGGCCACGGCGGCGCGCATGGCGGCCAGGTCGACCACGGCGGGCACGCCGGTAAAGTCTTGCATCAGCACACGGGCGGGGCGGTATTGGATCTCGCGGTCGGAGCGGCGCTCCTTGAGCCAGGCGGCAATGGCCTTGAGGTCGGCGCCGGTGACGGTCTTTTCGTCCTCCCAGCGCAGCAGGTTTTCCAGCAGCACCTTGAGGGACATCGGCAGCTTGTCCAGATCACCCAGGCTCTTGGCGGCTTCGGGCAGGCTGAAGTAGTGATAGGTCTTGTCGTCGATCTGTAAGGTTTTAAGGGTTCTCAGACTATCAAGGGATGACATTACATGACTCCTTATGGTCCGCACGGCTACGGACCTGACGGGACGAACAGAGCTTACAAATTAGCCCTGTTTTAAGTAGCTGGCTAATTACTGGACTCTATCAATAAGTCCAAGGTTCCGAACTCGGCTATCATGCGCGCGTTTTCATGACAGGCATTGCGCTATAGCAAGCCCGTGATCCAGGAGAGTTGATGAACACCCTTTTTATGCACTGCCGCCCGGGTTTTGAAGGCGAAGTCTGTTCCGAGATCGCGGAACACGCCGCACGCCTGAACGTTTCGGGCTATGCCAAGGCCAAGACCGGCAGCGCCTGCGCCGAATTTGTCTGCACCGAAGAAGACGGCGCCCAGCGCCTGATGCGCGGCCAACGCTTTGCCGAGCTGATCTTCCCGAGGCAGTGGGCGCGCGGGGTGTTCATCGACTTGCCGGAAACCGACCGTATCAGCGTGATCCTCGCGCACCTGCGGGATTTCCCGGTGTGCGGCAGCCTGTGGCTGGAAATGGTCGACACCAATGACGGCAAGGAGCTGTCGAACTTCTGCAAGAAATTCGAAGTTCACTTGCGCAAGGCGCTGATGGCCGCCGGCAAACTGGTGGAAGACGCCAGCAAGCCGCGCCTGCTGTTGACCTTCAAGAGCGGCCGCGAAGTGTTCATGGGCCTGGCCGAGTCAAACAACTCGGCCATGTGGCCGATGGGCATCCCGCGCCTCAAATTCCCGCGGGACGCGCCAAGCCGCTCGACCTTGAAGCTGGAAGAGGCCTGGCACCACTTTATCCCCCGTGATCAGTGGGACGAGCGCCTGCACAGCGACATGACCGGCGTCGACCTCGGCGCAGCGCCTGGCGGCTGGACCTGGCAACTGGTCAACCGCGGCATGCTGGTGACCGCCATCGACAACGGCCCGATGGCCGAAAGCCTGATGGATACCGGGCTGGTGCAGCACTTGATGGCCGACGGCTTTATCTACACCCCCAAGCAGCCGGTGGACTGGATGGTCTGCGACATCGTCGAGAAACCGGCGCGCAATGCGGCCCTGTTGGAAACCTGGATCGGCGAGGGACATTGCCGCGAAGCAGTGGTCAACCTGAAGTTGCCGATGAAGCAGCGTTATGCCGAAGTGAAGCGCCTGCTTGAACGCATCGCGGAAGGCTTCAAGGAACGTGGCATCCGGGTGGAGATCGGCTGCAAGCAGCTGTACCACGACCGTGAAGAAGTGACCTGCCATTTGCGCCGGTTGGATGTGAAGAAGCCAAAGGCCCGGTAAACTGGCAGCCTGTATCAGGAGTGAATGATGAGCGACATTTTTGACACCCCGGTCGATGGCACCCTTGATGCCACCGGCCTCAACTGCCCGGAACCGGTGATGATGCTGCACCAGCACATCCGCGACCTGGCGCCCGGTGGCTTGCTCAAGGTGATCGCGACCGATCCGTCGACCCGTCGCGACATCCCCAAGTTCTGCGTGTTTCTCGACCATGAACTGGTGGACCAGCAGGAGCAGGCCGGTACCTACCTATACTGGATCCGCAAGAAATCGGCTTAAGCCCGGCGAATCCGCTTGCGTGCGCTGCGCACCAGGCGGATCACCAACATCGCCGCGGCACAGCTCAGGCCCACGATCAGCCCCTGCCACAAGCCGCTCGGGCCGCGGGCGTCGCCCAGCCACTCGGTCAGCCCCAGCGCGTAGCCCACCGGCAAGCCCACGCCCCAATACGCAAACAGCGTCAGCACCATGGTCACCCGAGTATCCTGGTAACCACGTAGTGCGCCGGCGGCCGTGACCTGGATCGCGTCCGAGAACTGAAACAGCGCCGCAAACACAATCAGCATCGCCGCCACCTGGATCACCAGCGGGTCCTGGGTGTAGATGGTGGCGATCTGTTCGCGAAACAGCAGCATCAGGCTGCAAGACAGGCAGGCATACACCAGCGCGGTGCCCATTCCGACACCTGCGGCAAAGCGCGCCTCACGGGGTTCTCCTCGGCCCAGGGCCTGGCCCACGCGCACGGTGACCGCCATGCTCAGGGAATAGGGGATCATGAACACCAGCGAACTGAAGTTCAGCGCGATCTGGTGCCCGGCCACCACCGTGGCGCCGAGGCTGCCGATCAGCAGCGCGATCACCGCAAAAATGCTCGACTCGGCGAACACCGCGATCCCGATGGGCAAGCCAATGCTCAACACACGCTTGATCACCGACCATTGCGGCCAGTCAAAGCGCTTGAACAGCTCGCTGCTCTGATACACCGGTGCCCAGCGGGTCCAGGCGGCCAGGCCAAGCATCATCACCCACATCACGATCGCCGTGGCCCAGCCACAACCGATGCCGCCCATGGCCGGCACGCCGAAGTGGCCGTAGATAAACACATAGTTCAGCGGAATATTCAGCGCCAGCCCGCACAGGCCCATGACCATGCTCGGCCGCGTTCGGCCCAGCCCGTCGCTGAAGCAACGCAGCACGTAATACAACGCAATGGCCGGCATGCCCGAAGCGATGCCGTGCAGGTAGCCCATGCAGGGCTTGATCAACTCGGGATCGACCTTCATCAGGTGCAGGATCGGTTCGGCGCTGATCAGCAACAGCAGCGCGGTAATTCCCACCACCAGTGCCAGCCACATCGACTGGCGCACCAGCGGGCCGATTTCACCGTGGGTGCCGGCGCCAAAGCGCTGGGCGACTTTCGGCGTGGTGGCCAACAGGGTGCCGGTCATCAGCAGGTACACCGGGATCCAGATGGAGTTGCCCAGGGCGACCGCCGCCAGGTCTCGGGAGCTGACACGCCCGGCCATCACGGCATCGACGAACCCCATGGCGGTGGTCGCCAGTTGCCCGATCATGATCGGCAGCGCCAGGGCCAGCAGGTTGCGCACTTCAAGGCTGACGCGGGCGGGGCGAGAAAGGGCGGTGGTGGTTGTGGCAGTGTTCACGTACAGATGTCCGATAGGGGGAGCGCAGGACGGCGCATTCTACGCCTTGACGTGTTGGTCAGGAAAAAACCTGTGTTGTGGATTTGTAAACACATCCCCGCGCAAATGCAGCGTTTTGTGGCGAGGGCGCTTGCTGTGGTGAGGGAGCTTGCTGTGGCGAGGGAGCTTGCTCCCGCTGGGCTGCGCAGCAGCCCCATAACGGGCAACCGATGTGTACCTGAAAAAACACGGTGCTGCATTTGGGAGCGCTGCGCACTCCAGCGGGAGCAAGCTCCCTCGCCACAAGGAAAACCGCTGTACACTGCTGATCCGCGAAAGGAGCCTGCCATGCTGATTGTTGCCGACGAAAATATCCCGCTGCTCGATGCATTCTTCGAAGGATTCGGCGAGATTCGCCGGGTTCCGGGCCGGTCCATTGACCGCGCGACGATAGAGCAGGCCGATGTGCTGCTGGTGCGTTCAGTGACCAACGTCAACCGGGCCTTGCTCGAAGGCACGCCGGTGCGGTTTGTCGGCACCTGCACCATCGGCACTGATCACCTCGACCTCGATTACTTCCAGCGCGCCGGCATCCAGTGGTCCAGCGCCCCCGGCTGCAATGCCCGTGGCGTGGTCGACTATGTGCTGGGCAGCCTGCTGACCCTGGCCGAGATCGAAGGCGCCGACCTGGCCCAGCGCACCTACGGTGTGGTGGGGGCCGGTGAAGTCGGCGGGCGTCTGGTCAAGGTGCTCAAGGCGTTGGGCTGGAACGTGCTGGTGTGCGACCCGCCCCGGCAGATCGCCGAGGACGGTGATTACGTCAGCCTGGAGCAGATCGTCGAGCAGTGCGATGTGATCAGTCTGCACACGCCGCTGAACAAATCCGGCAACGGCTCCACCTGGCACTTGTTCGACCGCGAGCGCCTCAACCAGCTCAAGCCCGGTGCCTGGCTGATCAACGCCAGCCGCGGCCCGGTGGTGGACAACGCCGCCCTCAAGGAGGTGCTGCTGGCGCGCGAAGACCTGCAGGCCGTGCTGGATGTGTGGGAAGGCGAGCCGCAGGTGGACGTCGACCTGGCCGACCTGTGTGTGCTGGCCACCCCGCATATCGCCGGCTACAGCCTGGACGGCAAGCAGCGCGGCACGGCGCAGATCTATCAGGCGTTTTGCCGGCATCTTGGTCAGGACCCGACGATTCAATTGAGCGACTTGCTGCCGGAGCCGTGGCTGGCCGAAGTCAGCCTCAATGCCAATACCGATCCGGCCTGGGCCCTGGCGACCCTGTGCCGCAGCGTGTACGACCCGCGCCGTGATGACGCGGATTTCCGCCGCAGCCTGGTAGGCACAGTGGATGAGCAGCGCAAGGCCTTCGACCTATTGCGCAAGCACTACCCCGAGCGGCGTGAGATTGACGGCTTGAAAGTGCGGATCAACGGCGAGTCTGCCGCCTTGTCGAGCATCGTGGCAGCATTGGGCGCACAGGCAATCTGAAGGCATAAAAAACCCGACCATCAAGGCCGGGTTTAAGAGAGCGTGGGCGAATCAGCCTCGCTTGGCAGGCTTGACCAATTTCTGTTCCAGTTCGGCGCACGCGCTCTGGATCATTTCTTCGGTGATTTGCACTTCGCGGCCCTGAGCGTCGATATACGAGCAAGGCAATTGCTGCGGTTGGCGGATCACTTGAATTTTGGCGTTGCTGCTGTTTTGCAAGGACATGGCCCGTCTCCTCATCAGGTTGTGTACCTACTTTAAAACCCCCGCGTGACCGCGTTGTTACAACTCCTTGCGCGGCCCGCAGATCGAATGCCCAGTCCAGCAGAAACCGATACAAATTTCCAGCCGGTCCTTAGACCGATAGCCTCTAGGGCCTAGGTTCGGTGAGCATAATTAACCTGACTCATTGTGATTCGCTCAAGTTCCCCCCATGTAGCTATGCAGGTTCCCGTCTCCAACCTTCAGGTGAAACCCTCCATGCTCTCAGCCCGTCAACGCCGCGCGATTCGCCTGGCCAGTCGCTTCGTCGCTCCCTACCGCTGGCAGGCCCTGGGCGCCTTGTTGGCGCTGATCGTCACCGCCGGCATTACCTTGTCCATGGGCCAGGGTATTCGCCTGCTGGTGGACCAGGGGTTCATGACCCAGTCGCCGCACCTGCTCAACCAGTCCATCGGTCTGTTCATGATCCTGGTGCTGGGCCTGGCGGTGGGCACCTTTGCGCGGTTTTACCTGGTGTCGTGGATCGGCGAGCGGGTGGTGGCGGACATCCGGCGGCAAGTGTTCAACCACTTGATCTACCTGCATCCGGGCTTCTACGAAAACAACCGCAGCTCGGAAATCCAGTCCCGGCTGACCACCGACACCACCTTGCTGCAATCGGTGATCGGCTCCTCGCTGTCGCTGTTCCTGCGCAACGCCTTGATGGTGATCGGCGGGATCGTGCTGCTGTTTGTCACCAACCCCAAGCTCACCAGCATCGTCGTGATAGCGCTGCCACTGGTGCTGGCGCCGATCCTGATCTTCGGCCGCCGGGTGCGTAGCCTGTCGCGCCAGAGCCAGGACCGCATCGCCGATGTCGGCAGCTATGTGTCCGAAACCCTCGGCCAGATCAAGACCGTGCAGGCCTACAACCACCAGGTCCAGGACGAACAGCGCTTCGCGCTGACGGTGGAAGAGGCGTTCACCACCGCCCGCAAACGCATCGTGCAGCGCGCCTGGCTGATTACCCTGGTGATCATGCTGGTGCTGGGCGCCGTGGGCGTGATGCTCTGGGTCGGCGGCATGGACGTGATCGGCGGGCGCATTTCCGGTGGTGAGCTGGCGGCGTTCGTGTTCTACAGCCTGATCGTCGGCAGTGCCGTCGGTACCTTGAGTGAAGTGTTGGGCGAGTTGCAGCGCGCCGCCGGTGCGGCGGAGCGGATTGGCGAATTGCTGCAGTCGAGCAATGAGATCAAGGCGCCCGAAGCCAACGTGATCAAGTTGCCGGAGCGGGTCAGTGGCCGCCTGGAAATCCAGGATTTGCGCTTCTCCTATCCGTCGCGTCCGGATCGTTTTGCCATCGACGGCTTGAGCCTGAGCATCAATGCTGGCGAAACCCTGGCCCTGGTCGGTCCGTCCGGTGCGGGTAAATCGACGATGTTCGATCTGTTGCTGCGTTTCTACGATCCCCAGCAAGGCCGCATCCTGCTTGAAGGCCACCCGCTGACCGAGCTGGATCCGCTGGACCTGCGCCGCTGTTTCGCCCTGGTGTCCCAGAGCCCGGCGCTGTTTTTCGGCAGCGTTGAGGAGAACATCCGCTACGGCAATCCGACGGCCACCTTTGCCCAGGTCGAGGAGGCGGCGCGCATCGCCCACGCCCACGACTTCATTTTGCAAATGCCCGACGGCTACCAGACCCACCTGGGCGACGGCGGCATGGGCCTTTCGGGCGGCCAGCGCCAACGCCTGGCCATCGCCCGGGCCTTGTTGGTGGATGCACCGATCCTGCTGCTGGACGAAGCCACCAGCGCGCTGGACGCCCAGAGCGAACACCTGATCCAGCAGGCGCTGCCGCAGTTGATGGAAGGGCGCACCACCCTGGTCATCGCCCACCGGCTGGCCACGGTGAAGAATGCCGACCGGATTGCCGTGATGGACCAGGGCAAGCTGGTGGCGGTGGGGACGCATCAGCAGCTGATCGCCAGCAATCCGCTGTATGCACGGCTGGCGGCGTTGCAGTTCAGTGATGGTGAGTCGACCACCCACTGATTCACCGCCCACAAAAAATGCCCGCATCTCTCAATGCGGGCATTTTTTATGGGACAGCGTTACTTACTGATCATCAAAATACCGCTCATGCCAATCCACCAGCGGCTGCGGTGCATTGAGCTTCTGCCCGTAGATCACCGAATAAGACAGCACGTTCTGCACATACTGGCGGGTTTCGTCGAACGGGATGCTTTCCACCCACACATCGAAACTCAGGTGATCGGCGCCGCGCAGCCATTGGCGTACACGGCCCGGGCCGGCGTTGTAGGCGGCGGTGGCGAGCACGCGGTTGCCGTTGAACTGGGCGTGGACCTGGCTCAGGTAGGCGGCGCCGAGCTGGATGTTCTTGTCCGGGTCGAGCACCTGCTGTTGCGAAGCCAGCGGGATGCTGAACTTTCGCGCAGTCTCCTTGGCGGTGCCGGGCATCAGTTGCATCAGGCCGGTGGCGCCGACGCCGGAGCGCGCGTCGTCCATGAAGGCGCTTTCCTGGCGGGTGATCGCAAATACCCAGCTGGAATGCACGCCGCGGACCTTGGCTTCGCGCACCAGGGTGTCGCGGTGGGCCATCGGGAAGCGGATGTCCAGGTCGTCCCAGTACTGCGCCTGGCTGATGGTGCGGATCGCCGGGAAGTACCACTTCATGTCGTAGGCCAACTTGGCCTGGGCGACCATTTCGTCGCGGTTGAAGTGCCGGCTGACGTGGTACCACTCGCGGCGGCCATCAACGATCTGGCCACGGGCGTAGAACTCCAGGGCGCGGCGCACGCCCGGTGTGTTGCGTACCTTGTTCATCAGCGCCTGGCTCATCACCAGTGGCTTGTTGTTCAGTTGGTACGGGGACTGGGAGCGATCCGCCGCCAGGAAACCGTAAAAGTCTCGTTCCTTGGCCAGGCCCTTGTACATCACCAGGGCTTGCGGGTTCTTCGGCTCTGCCAGTTCCAGGCTGCGGGCCTGCCAGTAGCGCCAGCGGTTGGTGGTGGCCAAATCCTGGGGCAGCTTGCGGGTCAACTGGTAGGCGTCTTCCCAGCGGGCCAGGCGCAACAGCAGGCGCAGGCGCCATTCGGAAACGGTGTTGTCCCGCAGTTCCGGATCGTATTTGGTCATCACGTCAAGGGCGCGCGGGTCGTAGCGACGCGCCAGGGTCAGGCCGATTTCCCGGGCGATCGACACTTTTTCGTCACGAGAGAAGTGCATGCTGCTGGCATAACCGTCGAGCAGGGCCATGGCCTTGTCCGGGTCCTGGCGTGCCAGGCGGCGCAGGCCCAGGCCTACGGCATCGGACATGGCTTCGTTGGCCGGCAGGAAGCGCGATGGGTCGCCGAGCATGTCGGGCTTCTGCGCCACGTCCACCATCAGGCGGCCCTGGACGCCGAGGGTCGGCAGGGTCTTCACCAGGCTGTTGGCCAACGGATAGTTGCGGGCTTCGGCGGCCAGCTTGGCGCGGTCCCATATCTTCTGTTCGGTCAGTTGGCCGTCGGCGGCCCACTGGCCAAAGGTGGCATCACAGGCCGCAGGCTGGGATTTACCGGTCAGCCACAGCTTCTCGGTGGTTTTATAACCTTCGGCTTTTTGGTTGTGGGTCAGCTGGAATTGGCCATGGAGGCAGTCCAGTTCGACGAAATTGAGTTTGGCGTCGTAGTACTTTTCAAAGGTTTGCCAGTCGCCACGGTCGGCCAGCCAGCGCAACCAGCGCAGTTTCATCCAGTTGGCCTGGGGCAGGTCGCCGTTCTTGGCGAGGAATTGTTCGATCTCCTCGTTGCTGGCGGTTTTCAGTCGCGCCGTGAGCTCGTCGTAGGCGAGGTACGGCGTCAACGGGTAGTCGGCCAGGGCCTGGCTGTATTGGAAATACGGGCCGCTGTCGCCTTTGGCGAGGGCTCGTTTGGCTTCATCGTAATATTGACGTTGGGTGGTGAGGTCCACGGCCTGGGCGGATTGAACGGCGGTGGCAGAAAGAAGCAGACAAGATAAAAAGCTGAAAAGGCGACTGCGCATGAGACGTCCGTGCAGAGGAATCTGGACTAGTGCCGACGTCGCCGACACTGATTGCCCCTAGCTTAGCCTTTTGCCCGCAACCGGTGAAAGCTTTGCCGGTCGCTTCGTTCAAGTTCATCTGAAATGTCCAACAGAACGTGTCAGCGGCGAAAATGCCGGCCGCCTCGAGCCCTAAGTCAGGTAGAATGCGCGCCCAGTTTTTGGAGAAGCGTATGACCCTGCTCAAATTCAGCGATGTGTCCCTTGCTTTCGGCGCTATGCCGTTGTTGGACAAGGTGTCCTGGCAGATCGCCCGTGGTGAGCGGGTGTGCATCATCGGCCGCAACGGCACCGGCAAGTCCAGCATGATGAAGCTGGTAAAAGGCGACCAGAAGCCCGATGACGGCTCTGTCTGGCGCGCCCCGGGCCTCAAGATTGGCGAATTGCCGCAAGAATTGCCGGTGGCCGACGGACGGACAGTGTTCGACGTGGTTGCCGAAGGCCTCGACGGCGTGGGCGCACTGCTCGCCGAATACCATCACCTGGCGCAGAACTGCGTCACCGAAGCCGACCTGGACAAGCTGATGCACGTCCAGCAAGACCTCGAAGCCCGCGACGGCTGGCGCTTGCAGCAATTGGTCGACAGCACCCTGAGTCGCCTGCAACTGCCCGCCGACAAGACCCTCGCCGAATTGTCCGGCGGCTGGCGTCGCCGCGTCCTGCTGGCCCAGGCCCTGGTTTCCGAGCCGGATCTGTTGCTGCTCGACGAACCGACCAACCACCTGGACATCGGCGCAATCGCCTGGCTTGAAGAAGCCCTCAAGGATTTCCAGGGCGCCGTGCTGTTCATCACGCACGACCGTTCCTTCCTGCAGAACCTGGCAACCCGCATCCTCGAACTGGACCGTGGCGGCCTGATCGACTGGAACGGCGACTACGCCAGTTTCCTGGTGCACAAGGAAGCCGCGCTGTCTGCGGAAGAAACCGCCAATGCCCTGTTCGATAAGAAGCTGGCCCAGGAAGAAGTCTGGATCCGCCAGGGCATCAAGGCCCGCCGCACCCGTAACGAAGGCCGCGTACGTGCCCTGAAAGCCCTGCGTGTCGAGCGCAGCGAGCGCCGTGAACGCACCGGCAAGGCCAATATCCAGCTGGACACCGCCGACAAGTCGGGCAAGCAAGTGATGGTCCTGGAAAACGTCAGCTTCCATCACCCGGACGGCCCGTTCCTGATCAAGGACTTCTCCATGGTCCTGCAGCGCGGCGACCGTATCGGCCTGCTCGGCGCCAACGGTACCGGCAAGACCACCTTGCTCAAGCTGATGCTCAACGGCCTGCAACCCACCAGCGGTACCGTGGAAGAGGGCACGCGCATCGACGTGGCCTACTTCGACCAGCTGCGCCACCAGTTGGACCTGGAAAAAACCGTGATCGACAACGTCGCCGAAGGTCGCGACTTTATCGACATCGACGGCCAGAGCCGCCACGTGCTGAGCTACCTGGGCGACTTCCTGTTCAGCCCGCAGCGGGCACGTACGCCGGTCAAGGCCTTGTCCGGTGGTGAGCGTGCGCGCCTGCTGCTGGCCAAGTTGTTCAGCAAGCCAGCCAACCTGCTGGTACTCGACGAACCGACCAACGACCTCGACGTGGAAACCCTGGAACTGCTGGAAGAGGTCCTGCTGACCTTCAACGGCACCGTGCTGATGGTCAGTCACGACCGGGCATTCCTCGATAACGTGGTCACCAGCACCCTGGTCTTCGAAGGCGAAGGCAAGGTGCGTGAATACGTCGGTGGTTATCAGGACTGGCTGCGCCAGGGCGGCTCGCCGCGCCTGCTGGGCGTGACCGAGAGCAAGTCCGGCAAGGCTGACTTGACCTCGGCCGTGGTTGCTCCAGTGGCTGCTGCTCCGGCACCAGCCCAGGAAGCACCTGCTGCGAAGAAGAAGCTCAGCTACAAGCTGCAACGTGAGCTGGAAGCACTGCCGGGTGATATCGACGCCAAGGAACAGCAGATTGCTGCCGTTGAAGCTGAAATGGCTGACGCGGGTTTCTACCTGCGTCCAGCTGCAGAAACCGCCAAGGTGATTGCATCCCTCGAGCAGCTTAACAGCGAGCTTGAAGCCCTGGTTGAACGCTGGGCCGAGCTGGATGCCTGAGTGATTCAAGCGCAATAAAAAACCCGGCGCTCATTTGTATGAGCGCCGGGTTTTTTGTATGAAACGCGGTTCAGATGTGGGAGCGGGCTTGCTCGCGAATGCGGTGTGTCAGTCCATATATTTGTCGACTGATCCACCGCTTTCGCGAGCGAGCCCGCTCCCACACAAGCCCGCCCCCACATTGGATTGCCGTTGGTCTTACGAGCTCTTGACCAGTTTCACGGCCAGCACATCGCAAGGTGCGCCGTGCAGCACGTCATTGGCGGTGGAGCCCAGCAGCAAGGCCAGGCCGTGACGGCCGTGGCTGCCGACCACGATCAGGTCGCAACCTTGCTCCTTGGCCAGGTGGTGGATTTCCTGGCGCGGCTGGCCGTAGGTCAGGTGGCTCTGGTCTTTTTTCAGGGCAGGGTACTTGTTGATCAGCCGGTCAAGGCGTTCCTTGGCCTGGTCGAACTGCTGCTGTTGCAGTTGGGAAAGGTCCATCGGCACATCGCCGCCAAAGGCCATGGCCATCGGTTCGACGATATGCACCAGGGACAGCTTCACCGAGTCGCCTGCAAGGCCTACGGCCCGCTTGATCACGGGGTCGCATTCTTCGGTCAGGTCCACGGCGACCAGAATATGTTCGTAGGGCATGAGGAGTCCTCCAAGGGAAAGCGATAAGTTCAGTATGGCTGGTTTCAAGCGGATGGGGTTGCGTCAGGTCAAATCCGCTCATCAAGAAATTCGGGAGTACACATATGACGGTCTGGATAGTGGTGTCAATCCTTGCGCTGGTTTTAAGCCCCCTGGCGTGGCTGCGTCCTTCGCGCCATTCGAGCGGGCGCATGGCTTTGCGCATGGAGGCGCGGCGCATTGGCCTGGCCATGCAACTGACGCCCCAGGAATGGCCACACTGGCTCAAGCACGAGCCGCCAAGCCCGTGTGCCCAGTATCACCGGCCACGGCGTGGCACCACGCGGGTGACCTGGAGTTACTGGCAGTTGGAGCCGGGGGTTTGGGTCAATCAGTGGCAGGAAACCTGCGTCGATGAAAAGTTGTTGCCACATTTTGCGACGCTGCCGGCAAACGTCTACAAAGTCGAAGCCGACAAGCAAATGATCACCCTGTACTGGGGCGAGAAGGGCGAGTTGAGCGTGTTGCAGGACATTGACGCGGTGCTCAAGGCGCTGGCCTGAGATTCCTGCGGGCATTAAAAAGCCCGAAAGCATCATCGGGCTGGAGTTGGCCAGGCAGGCCGGTAATTCGTTTTCAGTGCCGCTAGCCTAGCCGCATATTCGGTTCTGTACAGCCCTTTAAATCAAAATTCACATTATTGATTTCGCGAATGATTAAACATTGGCGGGGCGATGCCGGCTACCCCGGGTTCTGAAATGACTGAAAAGTCGCGTTTTTGCGGCCCTTTCGAGCGATTGACAATTCTTCGGATTTGGCTGAAGGTGACGTACCCAAATCAAACGGGCGTATGAATTGAGCGTTTGTCTTTCAGACCGTTCGTACAGAATCCCGACTATCGCGTTGGCGGGTGTGCCTGGCAAATTGGCGTTAGCATCGACGGAAACGTCAGTGCCTACGCTGAATCCTGCGTCCGACGTGTACTGTTCAGCTTCCATATCGTGGAGATCAGTTGATGATTTACGAAGGTAAAGCCATCACGGTTAAGGCTCTTGAAAGTGGCATCGTCGAATTGAAATTCGACCTCAAGGGTGAGTCCGTCAACAAGTTCAACCGTCTAACCCTGAATGAATTGCGTCAGGCCGTAGACACCATCAAAGCAGATGCTTCGGTCAAGGGCGTGATCGTCTCCAGCGGCAAGGACGTGTTCATCGTCGGCGCTGACATCACCGAATTCGTCGACAACTTCAAGCTGCCCGATGCCGAGCTTGTGGCTGGCAACCTCGAAGCCAACAAGATTTTCAGCGATTTCGAAGACCTCAACGTGCCGACCGTTGCCGCGATCAATGGCATCGCCCTGGGCGGCGGTCTGGAAATGTGCCTGGCCGCCGACTTCCGCGTGATGTCTGCCACCGCGAAAATCGGCCTGCCGGAAGTCAAGCTGGGCATCTACCCAGGCTTCGGCGGTACCGTGCGCCTGCCGCGCATCATCGGTGCCGACAATGCCATCGAGTGGATTGCCGCCGGCAAGGAAAACCGTGCTGAAGACGCGCTGAAAGTCGGCGCCGTGGATGCTGTGGTGGCTCCCGACAAGCTGGCAGAAGCCGCGCTGAACCTGATCAAGGGCGCCATCAGCGGCGAATTTGACTACAAGGCCAAGCGTCAGCCAAAGCTGGAAAAACTCAAGCTCAACGCCATCGAACAGATGATGTCGTTCGAAACCGCCAAGGGTTTCGTGGCTGGCCAGGCCGGCCCGAACTACCCGGCGCCGGTTGAAGCGATCAAGACCATCCAGAAGGCCGCGAACTTCGGTCGCGACAAAGCCCTGGAAGTCGAAGCCGCTGGTTTCGTCAAACTGGCCAAGACCTCTGCCGCGCAGAGCTTGATCGGTCTGTTCCTGAACGATCAGGAACTGAAGAAAAAGGCCAAGGCCTACGACGAAATCGCTCGCGACGTGAAACAGGCTGCCGTACTCGGCGCCGGTATCATGGGCGGCGGTATCGCCTATCAGTCGGCGTCCAAAGGCACGCCGATCCTGATGAAAGACATCAACGAGCACGGCATCGAGCAGGGTCTGGCAGAAGCCGCGAAACTGCTGGTAGGCCGCGTTGATAAAGGCCGCATGACTGCAGCGAAAATGGCTGAAGTGCTTAACGGCATTCGTCCGACCCTGTCCTACGGTGATTTCGGCCACGTCGACCTGGTGGTCGAAGCGGTTGTCGAGAACCCGAAGGTCAAGCAGGCGGTACTGGCTGAAGTTGAAGCCCAGGTGAAAGAAGACACGATCCTGGCGTCCAACACCTCGACCATTTCCATCACCTTGCTGGCCAAGGCCCTCAAGCGTCCGGAAAACTTCGTCGGCATGCACTTCTTCAACCCGGTGCACATGATGCCGCTGGTGGAAGTGATCCGTGGCGAGAAGTCCAGCGAGCTGGCCGTTGCCACCACCGTTGCCTACGCCAAGAAAATGGGCAAGAACCCGATCGTCGTCAATGACTGCCCGGGCTTCCTGGTCAACCGCGTACTGTTTCCGTACTTCGGCGGTTTCGCCAAGCTGGTCAGCGCCGGTGTGGACTTCGTGCGCATCGACAAGGTCATGGAAAAATTCGGCTGGCCAATGGGCCCGGCGTACCTGATGGACGTGGTCGGCATCGACACCGGCCACCACGGTCGCGACGTAATGGCTGAAGGCTTCCCGGACCGCATGAAAGACGACCGCCGCTCGGCGATCGACGCGCTCTACGAAGCCAAGCGCCTGGGCCAGAAGAATGGCAAGGGCTTCTACGCCTACGAGACCGACAAGAAGGGCAAGCAGAAGAAAGTGGCCGACCCATCGGTTCACGAAGTACTCGCGCCGGTCATCTACGAACAGCGTGAAGTGTCCGACGAGGACATCGTCAACTGGATGATGATCGCCCTGTGCCTGGAAACCGTGCGTTGCCTGGAAGACGGCATCGTTGAAACCGCAGCCGAGGCCGACATGGGCCTGGTCTACGGTATTGGTTTCCCTCCATTCCGTGGTGGTGCGCTGCGTTACATCGATTCCATCGGTGTGGCCGAGTTCGTTGCCCTGGCTGATCAATACGCTGATCTGGGCCCGCTGTACCACCCGACTGCGAAGCTGCGCGAGATGGCCAAGAACGGCCAGAGCTTCTTCGGTTAAGTGCCCAGACGACTAGAGCGAGAATATTTATGAGCTTGAATCCAAGAGACGTCGTGATTGTCGACTTCGGTCGTACTCCGATGGGCCGCTCCAAGGGCGGCATGCACCGCAACACCCGTGCCGAAGACATGTCGGCGCACCTGATCAGCAAATTGCTGGAACGCAACGTCAAGGTCGATCCGAACGAAGTCGAAGACGTGATCTGGGGCTGCGTCAACCAGACCCTGGAGCAGGGCTGGAACATCGCCCGCATGGCTTCCTTGATGACGCAGATCCCGCACACCGCTGCCGGCCAGACCGTCAGCCGCCTGTGTGGCTCGTCCATGAGCGCGCTGCACACCGCTGCCCAAGCGATCATGACCGGTAACGGTGATGTGTTCGTGGTCGGCGGCGTGGAGCACATGGGCCACGTCAGCATGATGCACGGTGTGGATCCGAACCCGCACATGTCCCTGTACGCGGCGAAAGCCTCGGGCATGATGGGCCTCACCGCTGAAATGCTTGGCAAAATGCACGGCATTACCCGCGAAGCCCAGGATGCATTCGGCCTGCGTTCCCACCAGTTGGCCCACAAGGCCACCGTGGAAGGCAAGTTCAAGGATGAAATCATCCCGATGAACGGCTACGACGAGAACGGTTTCCTGAAACTGTTCGACTACGACGAAACCATTCGTCCGGACACCACCCTGGAAAGCCTGGCGGCCCTGAAGCCGGCCTTCAATCCAAAGGGCGGCACCGTGACAGCCGGTACTTCGTCGCAGATCACTGACGGTGCTTCGTGCATGATCGTGATGTCGGCCCAGCGTGCCCAGGACCTGGGCATCCAGCCGATGGCCGTGATCCGTTCGATGGCAGTCGCAGGTGTGGACCCGGCAATCATGGGCTATGGTCCAGTACCGGCCACACAAAAAGCATTGAAGCGCGCAGGCCTGACTATCTCCGACATCGACTTCTTCGAGCTCAACGAAGCTTTCGCCGCACAGGCCCTGCCAGTGCTGAAAGATTTGAAAGTGCTCGACAAGATGAACGAGAAGGTTAACCTGCACGGCGGCGCGATTGCCTTGGGTCACCCGTTTGGGTGTTCCGGCGCTCGTATCTCCGGCACGTTGCTTAACGTGATGAAGCAAAATGGCGGCAACCTTGGGGTTGCAACCATGTGCATTGGCCTCGGCCAAGGCATCTCCACCGTCTTCGAACGTATCTAAACGTTTCGTTGACGGAAGCCGGGGCCCAGTGCCCCGGTTTTTGTTTTTTGGAATTTTTTATATTTTTTTTTAACAAATTTTGTAAGAGGGCCAGAGCATGAAAGTCGAACCAGGGCTCTACCAGCATTATAAAGGTCCGCAGTACCGCGTTTTTAATGTGGCGCGGCATTCCGAGACCGAAGAGGAAGTGGTGTTTTACCAAGCACTGTATGGCGATTACGGCTTTTGGGTGCGTCCCTTGAGCATGTTCCTTGAGACCGTCGAAGTTGACGGCGAACAGGTCCCGCGCTTTGCTTTGATGCAGGCCGAACCCAGCCTTTTTTCCGTGCAATAAAGGCAGGCCGCGCAGAATGCTGCGCTTGACCTCACCTTGTTGCCACTATATATAGCGTTGCCGCGTCAGGCGCCAACCGCCTTTCACTTCTCGAATTCAGGAATTTTCCGATCCATGGGCAAATCGCTGGTCATTGTGGAATCCCCGGCTAAGGCCAAGACCATCAACAAGTACTTGGGTAACGAGTACGTGGTGAAGTCGAGTATCGGCCATATCCGAGACCTGCCCACCAGCGGTTCGGCTAGCGCCAGCAAGGAGCCTGCCGCCAAGCGCGGCAAGGCGGCTGCGGGCGAAGGTCCGGTGCTCACGCCTAAAGAGAAAGCGCGCAAGCAGCTGGTCTCGCGCATGGGTGTCGATCCCGATCATGGCTGGAAAGCCAAGTACGAGATCCTCCCGGGCAAGGAAAAGGTCATCGAAGAGCTGCGCCGGCTCGCCAAGGATGCTGACACCATCTATCTCGCAACCGACTTGGACCGCGAAGGGGAGGCTATTGCCTGGCACCTGCGGGAAGCCATCGGGGGTGACGACAGCCGCTACAAGCGCGTGGTGTTCAACGAAATTACCAAGAAGGCGATCCAGGAAGCCTTCTCCAAGCCGGGCGAACTGGACATTGACCGCGTCAATGCCCAACAGGCGCGTCGCTTCCTCGACCGTGTCGTGGGTTACATGGTCTCGCCGCTGCTGTGGGCGAAAATCGCCCGTGGCCTGTCCGCCGGCCGTGTGCAATCGGTTGCGGTAAAGCTGGTGGTGGAGCGTGAACGCGAGATTCGTGCGTTCAACCCCGAAGAATATTGGGAAGTGCACGCTGACCTGGGCACTGCCAAGGGCAACAACGTACGCTTTGAAGTGGCCCGCGAGAAAGGCGAGGCCTTCAAGCCGCTCAACGAAGCCCAGGCCATGGCCGCGCTGGAGAAGCTCAAAGCTTCCAGCTACAGCATCGTCAAGCGGGAAGACAAGCCCACCAGCAGCAAGCCGTCGGCGCCGTTCATCACCTCCACCCTGCAACAGGCCGCGAGCAACCGCCTGGGCTTCGGGGTGAAGAAGACCATGATGATGGCCCAGCGTCTGTATGAAGCGGGCTACATCACGTATATGCGTACCGACTCCACCAACCTGTCGCAAGACGCGGTGGCGATGGCGCGTACTTATATTGAAAGCGAATTCGGCAAGAAGTACCTGCCGGAGAAGCCTAACGTCTATAGCAGCAAGGAAGGCGCACAAGAGGCTCACGAAGCGATTCGTCCCTCCGACGCCAACACCGAGCCAAGCAAGCTGAGCGGCATGGAGCGCGACGCTGAGCGCCTCTACGAGCTGATCTGGCGCCAGTTCCTGGCGTGCCAGATGCTGCCGGCGCAATACCTGTCGACGACTGTCAGCGTGGGTGCTGGTGACTTCGAGCTGCGTGCCAAGGGCCGTATCCTCAAGTTCGACGGTTACACCCGCGTGATGCCGCAAATCGCCAAGCCGGGCGACGACGATGTGCTGCCGGACATGGCTCAGGGCGATGTGTTGAAGCTGATCAAGCTCGACCCGTCCCAGCACTTCACCAAGCCGCCGGCGCGTTATTCGGAAGCCAGCCTGGTCAAGGAGATGGAAAAACGCGGTATCGGTCGTCCTTCGACCTATGCGGCGATCATCTCCACCATCCAGGACCGCGGCTACGTGGCCTTGCACAACCGTCGTTTCTACTCGGAAAAGATGGGCGACATCGTCACCGAGCGCCTGTCCGAGAGCTTCTCCAACCTGATGGACTACGGCTTCACCGCCGGCATGGAAGAGAACCTCGATGACGTGGCCCAGGGCGAACGCGACTGGAAAAACGTGCTCGACGAGTTCTACGGCGACTTCAAGAAGAAACTTGAAGTGGCTGAAAGCGCCGAGAACGGCATGCGGGCCAACCAGCCGGTGATGACGGACATTCCGTGCCTCACTTGCGGCCGCCCGATGCAGATTCGTACCGCCTCCACCGGTGTATTCCTCGGTTGCTCGGGTTACAGCCTGCCGCCGAAAGAGCGCTGCAAGGCCACCGTCAACCTGGTGCCGGGCGATGAAATCGCGGCCGATGACGAGGGTGAATCTGAGTCTCTGGTATTGCGTGGCAAGCACCGTTGCCCGATCTGCAGCACGGCAATGGATGCCTACCTGCTGGACGAGAAGCACAAGCTGCACATCTGCGGTAACAACCCGGATTGCAACGGCTACGAGATCGAAGAAGGCACTTACCGCATCAAGGGCTACGAAGGCCCGAGCCTGGAATGCGACAAGTGCGGCAGCGAGATGCAGCTCAAGACCGGCCGTTTCGGCAAGTTCTTCGGTTGCACCAACCCGACGTGCAAGAACACCCGCAAACTGCTGAAAAGCGGTGACGCGGCGCCGCCGAAGATGGACCCGGTGAAGATGCCTGAGCTCAAGTGCGAGAAGGTCAACGACACCTACATCCTGCGTGATGGTGCTTCGGGGCTGTTCCTGGCTGCCAGCCAGTTCCCGAAAAACCGTGAGACCCGTGCACCGCTGGTGATCGAGATCGTGCCCCACAAGGACGAGATCGATCCGAAGTACCACTTCCTCTGCGAAGCGCCGAAGAAGGACCCGGACGGTCGTCCGTCCGTGATCCGCTACAGCCGCAAGACCAAGGAGCAGTACGTGCAGACCGAGGTTGAAGGCAAGCCTACCGGCTGGAAAGCGTTCTACGACGGTGGCAAGTGGAAGGTCGAGGACAAGCGCCAGGGCGCTTGATACGATCAGCTACATGCACAAAGGCCGCCTTGATAGGCGGCCTTTTTTTTGCGCTTGCAGTGGCCTTGGCTGATCCGTGACACTGTTCAGCCAGCATCACGCCTTATTCGTTGTGGAGACTGCCTTCATGGCCAACGAACTCTATACCCGTACCAACCAGAAAATTTACTTCGCGGGTTTGTCCCTGGAAGCCCTTGGCCGTGCCGAGGAAGGAAAGGAGATGAACGCTATCGCGCTGGTACAGGCCGGGCGTGAAGCCGCGCTGTTCCACCTGTATGGCGCCTTGCTTGGCTTGTGCCATGAGATTGCCGGGTTCTACCGCCTGCCGCAGGCCGGCTCGCCGCGTGCGGAAATGATCATCCACCGGGATGTGCTGGAATCCATGGCCATCCCGGAGCTGGCCGAGCTGGTGGAAATGGCGCAAAGCCCGGACAGTTGGCTGGCGCGCTTGCTGGTAGCCCACGCGGAGATGTTCCAACCGCCACGGGTGAAGCACACGCCCAAAGGCGATGTGACCCAGCCGCTGATCGTGGCCGTAAGCCTGGACGAAGAAGGACCCGAGCCGTTGAGCCGGGAAGAGCTGGAAAGCTGGCGGCAGGAGCTGAAGAAGTTGGCCATTCGGTTTCGGGATGGATTGAACGAGTGCTGAAGGCTTCTCGCTGACAACTACCGCTTTGTGGCGAGGGAGCTTGCTCCCGCTGGGTTGCGAAGCAGCCCCAAGGCTTTTCAGGCCTGGCAGTGTCAGCTGTCGGAGGGCCGCGGCTCAGCCCAATGCGGGCAAGCCCGCTCGCCACAAGACTGATATAATGCCGGCCTTTCGTGGAGAACAGACTTTTATGCCAACGTCCTTTCTGGAAATTGTTGAGTTGCCCGACGGCCGAATCGAGCTGCGCCGGGCTGAGGACGAGGGTTCTCTGGTGATCTTGGATTTTTCCGAGGACGCAAAAGCGTTCCTGCAGGGCCAGCACGTGGAAGTGGCAAAAGCCATGTTGAGCGTAGGTGTGCAGATGGCGGGGCGCCTGGCTGAAGGCGAACCGGAAAAGGAAGACGGTCCGCGGATTCTTCACTGAGTCCGTCTGTCGACTTTTTTACAGGCTTCAATTGTGCAGATTGGCTTCTCAATTCTGAAGAAGCCTCGCGTCATGGCGGATCCTGACAGCTGTCAGTTACCCGCGTATCGTTTTATCCCAACCGAATGTTCAAGCTTTGCGCATCACCTGTGCGGGCGGCGCTGATCAGTTGCTGCCTGGCCGCTGTGGTCAGCGGGTTCAGCCAGCTGACCACCGTATGGCTACGGCCCAGGCGCAAGGCTTCGCAGGTCAACTGCTGGGCGCTTTGAGCACCACGGGGTTGCAGCAACAGGATGCGTTCGCGGTTCAGGCCGGCATCCCGCAACCAGGCCTGGGTCAGGCTGGATGGCGGGGCGATCAGCGTCAACCAGCGGGCGTCCTGTTCCTCGCTCAGTTCGCGAAGGATCGGCGCCAACAGGCTCAGGCAGTTCCCGGCAGCACCGCGCAACGACAGTTCACTGAACGCCTCGGGTTCGGCGCTCCAGGGCGCTTCGACCACTTCCTTGAGGATGGGCGCAAGGGGCTGGGCCATAAAGGCCTCAAACAGCGACAGTTGAGTGTGTTGTGGGGTCTGTAGGAACTGCATGATGCCTCCGTTAGCGGCGAATAACGCCGACGCTCAAGCCTTCAATCACCAGGTCCTGATCCTTCAGGTTCACTTCAATCGGCGCGAATTCGGGGTTCTCGGCCAGGAGCCAGACCTTGCTGCCTTCGCGCTTGAAGCGTTTGACCGTCACTTCATCGCCGATACGGGCGACGACGATCTGGCCATTGCGAGCTTCACGTGTGGTGTGGACGGCCAGCAGGTCGCCGTCGAAAATGCCCACGTCCTTCATGCTCATGCCATGGACCCGCAACAGGTAGTCGGCACGGGGATGGAAGAAGGTCGGGTTGATGTTGCAGGATTCCTCGACGTGCTGTTGCGCCAGGATCGGCGCACCGGCTGCGACGCGGCCGATGATCGGCAGTGTCGACTCGTCGGCCTTGGCGTCGAAGCCAGGGATGCGAATACCGCGTGAAGCACCCGGGGTCATCTCGATCGCGCCTTTGCGGGCGAGGGCCTTGAGGTGTTCTTCAGCGGCGTTGGGTGACTTGAATCCCAGTTCCAGCGCAATTTCCGCCCGGGTCGGCGGGTAGCCGTTGTCATCGAGGCAGCGCTTGATAAAAGCCAGAATCTCAGCTTGGCGTGGCGTCAGTTTTAGCATGTTGATCGCTCTGTCTTTTTATACAGTGACTGGGATTATATACAGTGGACTGCGCTTGGCAATCACCGTTTTCACTCACTCCGCTGGACGGTCATTTATCACCTGTCCTACACACTGGAGACAGCGCTGCCTACAGACCTTGGCGAATGTGATTAAATGGCCATGAAATAGCTGACCGGCCAGCCGCAAACCGACCTGCAGGCTTGACAAGACATAGCTTGAAACGTATGTTTCAAACAAGTGTTTGTCAGGCGGAGTAGCCATGGCCCAGTCGGAAACCGTTGAACGCATTCTCGATGCTGCCGAGCAGTTGTTCGCGGAAAAAGGATTTGCTGAAACTTCATTGCGGCTGATTACCAGCAAGGCCGGGGTCAACCTGGCGGCAGTGAACTACCATTTCGGCTCCAAGAAGGCGCTGATCCAGGCCGTGTTCTCACGTTTCCTGGGGCCTTTCTGCGTCAGCCTCGACCGTGAGCTGGAGCGTCGCCAGGCCAAGCCTGAAAACAAGCCAAGCCTGGAAGACCTGCTGGAGATCCTCGTCGAACAAGCCCTGGTGGTTCAGCCACGCAGCGGCAACGACCTGTCGATCTTCATGCGCCTGTTGGGCCTGGCGTTCAGCCAGAGCCAGGGCCACCTGCGCCGCTACCTTGAAGACATGTACGGCAAGGTGTTCCGCCGCTATATGTTGCTGGTCAACGAAGCCGCCCCGCGTATCCCGCCAATCGAACTGTTCTGGCGCGTGCACTTCATGCTCGGTGCCGCGGCATTCAGCATGTCCGGGATCAAGGCACTGCGTGCGATTGCCGAGACCGACTTCGGCGTCAACACCTCCATCGAGCAGGTGATGCGCCTGATGGTGCCGTTTCTCGCTGCGGGCATGCGTGCCGAAACCGGCGTCACCGACCAGGCCATGGCCGCCGCCCAATTGCGCCCGCGCAGCAAGTCAGTACCGGTCCCGGCCAAGGTTTAACCCCTCCCGGGTGTGCGCGGCCGCTTGCATCCGCTAAGCTAGCCGCCCATGCCGATTTCAGCTATCTATCCACAGCCCGTTGCGCTCGCTGAGCGTCCGTCTCCAGATTCAATCCTGGCGATGCGATCTCGCGGGGGCTTCGGGCTGCGTGCGTTATTTAAGGAAGCTATATGACCCAAGCCCTGCAAGGCTCTTTGATGGTGGACGTTGCCGGCACCTGGCTGACGGCTGAGGATCGCCACTTGTTGCGTCAGCCCGAGGTGGGCGGCCTGATCATTTTTGCACGCAATATCGAGCATCCTCGGCAGGTGCGTGAATTGAGCGCGGCGATTCGCGCCGTGCGCCCGGACCTATTGCTGGCGGTCGATCAGGAAGGCGGCCGAGTGCAGCGCTTGCGTCAGGGGTTTGTGCGTCTGCCGGCGATGCGTGCCTTGGCCGACAACCCGAATGCGGAGCAACTGGCCGAGCAGTGCGGTTGGATCATGGCAACCGAAGTGCTGGCGGTTGGCCTGGACCTGAGCTTCGCCCCGGTGCTGGACCTCGATTACCAACGCAGCGCCGTTGTGGGCACTCGCGCCTTCGAAGGCGACCCCGAGCGCGCCGCCGTGCTCGCGGGCGCCTTCATCCGTGGTATGAACAGCGCCGGTATGGCGGCCACCGGCAAGCACTTCCCCGGCCACGGCTGGGCCGAAGCCGATTCCCACGTCGCCATTCCCAACGACGAGCGCAGCCTGGAACAGATTCGCGCCAATGACCTGGTGCCTTTCGCGCGCCTGAGCAAGCAACTGGCAGCCGTCATGCCGGCCCATGTGATTTATCCACAAGTGGACGCGCAACCGGCCGGCTTCTCCCGGCGCTGGTTGCAGGACATCCTGCGTAGCGAGTTGCAGTTCGACGGGGTGATCTTCAGTGACGACCTGTCGATGGCGGGGGCTCATGTGGTCGGTGATGCTGCCAGTCGTATTGAGGCGGCGTTGACTGCCGGTTGCGACATGGGCCTGGTGTGCAACGACCGCGCCGCCGCCGAGCTGGCCCTGAGTGCCGCCCAGCGCATGAAGGTCACTCCGTCGGCGCGTATCGCGCGGATGCGTGGCCAGGCGGTGGCTTCGACCGAGTACAAGCAGGATCCGCGTTGGCTGGCTGCGTTGGGTGCGCTGCGGGATGCTCAGTTGATCGACTGACAACTGCGGTGCGCCCTTCGCGAGCAAGCCCGCTCCCACATCCGACCGCATTCCTCCAGGGTATATGCGGTCAAATGTTGGAGCGGGCTTGCTCGCGAAGGCGATCTAACAGTCAGCGCTTTTCCTGCTTATGAGGCAACGGCGCAAACAACGCCTCGATATCCTCATTCCCCAACTTCCAATCCCCCGTCGTCCGCCCATCCAGAACGCCCGCCGCCAGATCAGACTTTTCCTGCTGCAAATGCTGGATTTTCTCTTCCACGGTGCCCCGGGCAATCATCTTGTACACAAATACCGGCTTCTCCTGGCCGATGCGATACGCACGGTCGGTGGCCTGGTTTTCCGTGGCCGGGTTCCACCACGGGTCGTAGTGAATCACCGTGTCGGCTTCCGTCAGGTTAAGTCCGACGCCGCCTGCCTTCAGGCTGATCAGGAAGATCTGCAGCTTGCCGCTCTGGAAGTCTTTCACCGGCGTGCGCCGATCCCGCGTCTGACCGGTAAGCAGCGCATAAGCCACGCCGCGCTTCTTCAACTCGGCCTCGATCAGGCTCAGCATCGAAGTGAACTGGGAAAACAGCAGAATCCTGCGGCCTTCGGCAAACAGCTCTTCGAGCATCTCCATCAAGCTGTCGAGTTTGCCCGAGCTACTGCCCTTTGCCGGCAGGGTTGCATCATTGACCAAGCGTAAATCACAGCACACCTGGCGCAACTTGAGCAGCGCCTCCAGGATGATGATCTGGCTGCGCGCCACACCCTTGCGGGTAATCTCGTCGCGGACTTTCTTGTCCATCGCCAGGCGCATGGTTTCGTACACGTCGCGTTGGGCTTCGTTGAGGTCGACCCAGTGGATGATCTCGGTCTTGGGCGGCAGCTCGGTCGCCACCTGTTCCTTGGTGCGACGCAGCAGGAACGGCTTGATCCGACCATTGAGGTGCTGCAATCGCACATCGCTGCCGCGCTTTTCGATCGGTACGCGGTAATCGCGGTTGAAGCTCTTCACGTCCCCCAGCCAACCCGGCAGCAGGAAGTGGAACAGCGACCACAGCTCGCCCAAGTGGTTTTCCAGCGGTGTACCGCTGAGGCACAGGCGCTGGCGGGCGTTCAGCTCGCGGGCCGCCTGGGCCGCCTTGCTGTTGGGGTTCTTGATGTACTGCGCTTCGTCAAGGATCAGCACGTGCAAGGGCAGGGCGGCCAGTTGCTCGATGTCCTTGGGCAGCAGGGCGTAGGTGGTCAGCAGCAGGTCGTAGTCCTGCAACTGAGGGAAATGTTTCTTGCGCCCCGCGCCGTATAACGCCATGACTTTGAGCTGCGGCGTGAAGTGCGCCGCTTCGTCGAGCCAGTTCGGGATCAGGCTGGTGGGCATCACCACCATGCACGGGCGGTCCAGGCGTCCGGCGATTTTCTCGCTGAGAATATGCGCCAGGGTTTGCAGGGTTTTGCCCAGGCCCATGTCATCCGCGAGAATCCCGCCGACGTCGAGTTGGCGCAGCGACTGCATCCAGCTCAGGCCTTCCAGTTGATAAGGGCGCAACGTTGCGTTCAAGCCTTCCGGCGCTTCGCAGCTGAAATCCTTGATGTCCCGCAGGCGCTGGGCGAAGTTGCGGATCTTTTCGCCGCCTTCCCATTGCAGCGGCAGGTCTTCCAGCGGGTTCAGGCGAATCGCGTCGGCCTTGGCCAGGCGCAGCGCGGTGGTGCCGGGCTCTTGCAGGTAGAACTCGCCCAGGGTTGCCAGCACCGGTTTCAGCCGGCCATAAGGCAGCGCCACTTGCAGCGGGCCGTGGCCGTTGGGCAGGCCGGGAATGTTCACCAGGATCAGTTCGTCATCACGGCGCCGGGCGAGTTTTTCCGGGTTGAGGATCTCGGTGTGGGAGCGCATCAGGTTCAACAGGATCGGCAGAAGACTCAGGCGTTCGCCGTTGACGATGATCCCCAGCTCCAGGTCGAACCAGTCGCGCTCCGGCATCTCGTCGACGCTGGCGTACCAGTCGTCGACGGCGCTCAGGTCAAAACCGAAATCTTCGTCGATCTGTAGTTCCCAACCCTGGGCGCGCAGGTTCGGCGAGGCATTCAGGGTGAAGTTAAGCCACGCGCTGTCATTGACCATCTCGAACAGCTCGCCGGCGCTTTCCGGCAGGGCCTTGCTCTGGCGGGTGGCGATCTTGAAGCCCAGCAGGCGCAGCTGTTCGCGAAACTGCTGCTCCACCTCGGGGTGGCGCTTGATCCGCAGGCTCTGTTGTTCCTGGCGCACGATAATGTCGGCGTTCTTCTGGCCGCTGACGTAGTTGCCCAAATAGTTGAAGGACAACGCTGCGCGATGCTGGATATAACGCTGCATCTTGCCGTTGCGCGGCTCGAAGGCACTGAACTCGATACTCGCCAGCCACAGGCGCGGCACCGGTTGCACGTCTTCCATCACCACTTGCGGCAACACCACGCGGTTATCCAGCACCGCCTGGAGCTTCTCCAGCAACTCGGCATCCTGGGCCGCCGCCGGGTAGGCCAGGGTTTCCTGGACCTTGAGCAACACGGCGGCGATGTGTTTGCAGTTGGTGTGCACGGGGCAGGTGCAGCGGCTGTCCACCAGGATCAGCGTGCCCTTGGCGGATTCGCGCAGGGAGATGGTCTGGCGGTAGACATTGCCACCCGAGCCTTCGCAGCTGGCAATGATGGTGCTGTCGCCGGACTCGACGATACGCACGCGGTTTTCCAGGGCGTAGCGTCGGCCACGCTCGAGGCTTTGCTCTTTAAAGCGATTGGCCCACGAAGGGGCCAGGGGTTTGGTCAACGACGACGTCAGCGGCATGGTGCTGGATCAGTCCTGGACATCGGGCGGTGGAGCGCTGGGCGGCTTGGCGGTCAGCGAAGTGATCTTGATCAGCAGGGCGAGGTGGCCGCCGTCCAGGTAGTTGAGCTGGTTGTTCTTGGTGCGCACGTCTTGCTGGCTGAGGTGTTCGCTGGCGATGACGCTGCCGTTGGCGTCGAACTGGTTGACCCAGAAGTCTGCGTCGATATCGGTAAAGCGCCCAAGCTGCAGGTTCAGGGTACCTTCGATGGGGAACTGGCCGAACTGTTCCTGGCCATCGCTGATGGCCAGCTTCACCGGTTGCTCCCCGAGATTCTGTTCCCAGGACTTGTGCAGCAATACGGTGTAGTCGCTGCTGGCTTGCAGCTTCTCGACAATATTGCCCAGTCGTGGCGGGCTCATTTTGTCAGTCCCCAGGCGTGGTGCACCGGCGTCCCAGTTTTCCGGCGCCGCACGGCTGTTGATCACCGGCTCGGCGTTCTGGCGCACCAGGATCATCTCCACCAGGTACGGGCTGTCGGCGAACGCCGAAGGCGCAACGACCACCAACAACAAGCTCAAAATGCGGAACAGGCGCATTGGGGCGTCCTTCAAGCAGATTTCGGGATGAGGCGCTCAAACAGCGCCTCCAGTGTATTAAAGCGTTCTTCGGCGCGTTCCATCGGCACCATGAATTTGAACAGCGTAGCCCCTTCGAACTTGTAGCGATTGGGCTGGCCCTGAATCAGCTTGATCAGCACCAGTGGGTCCACCGGCGTCTGCGCTTCGAATTCGATACGCCCACCTTGCGGCCCGGCGTCGACCTTCTTGATGCCCAGTTGCTCGGCCTGCAGTTTGAGCAGGGTCAGGCGCACCAGGTTCTTGGTCGGCTCCGGCAACAGGCCGAAGCGATCGATCATCTCCACTTGAAGGTCCTTGAGACCTTCTTCGTCGGTGGCCGAGGCGATGCGCTTGTACAGGATCAGTCGCGCGTGCACATCCGGCAGGTAGTCTTCGGGGATCAGCGCCGGCAGGCGCAGGTTGATCTCCGGGCCGCCACCCAGCGGTTGGTCGAGGTTCGGTTGTTCGCCCTTGCGGATGGACTTCACCGCGCGCTCGAGCATTTCCATATACAGGGTGAAGCCGACGGCCTGGATCTGCCCGCTCTGGCCGTCGCCCAGCAGTTCGCCGGCGCCGCGGATTTCCAGGTCGTTGGTGGCCAGCACAAAGCCGGCGCCGAGGTCCTGGGTGTTGGCGATCGCTTCCAGGCGCTTCTCGGCGTCGGAAGTGATCTGCTGGCGCGGCGGTGTCAGCAAATAGGCGTACGCCTGGTGGTGACTGCGCCCGACCCGGCCGCGCAATTGATGCAGTTGGGCCAGGCCGAACTTGTCGGCGCGCTCGATGATGATGGTGTTGGCGCTCGGCACGTCGATGCCGGTCTCGATGATGGTCGAGGCGATCAGCACGTTGAAGCGCTTGTGATAGAAGTCGCTCATCACCTGTTCGAGTTCGCGCTCGCGCATCTGCCCGTGGCCGATGGCGATCCGTGCTTCCGGCACCAGTTCGGCGAGGTCGGCGGCGCATTTCTCGATGGTTTTTACATCGTTGTGCAGGTAGTACACCTGGCCGCCGCGCAGCAACTCGCGCAGCAGGGCTTCCTTGACCGTGCTTTTGTTCTGCTCCATGACGAAGGTGCGCACCGACAACCGGCGCGCCGGCGGCGTGGCGATGATCGAGAGGTCGCGCATGCCCGACACCGCCATGTTCAGCGTGCGCGGAATCGGCGTGGCGGTGAGCGTCAGGATGTCGACTTCACTGCGCAGGGCCTTGAGCTGTTCTTTCTGGCGAACCCCGAAGCGGTGCTCTTCGTCGATGATCACCAGCCCGAGGTTCTTGATCTTCACGTCATCCGACAGCAGCTTGTGAGTGCCGATGACAATGTCGGTCTTGCCTTCCGCCAAGTCGGCGATGGCCGCATTCACTTCCTTGGCCGATTTGAAGCGGCTCATCACTTCCACGGTCACCGGCCAGTCGGCAAAGCGGTCGCGGAAGCTGTTGTAGTGCTGCTGGGCGAGCAGGGTGGTGGGGACGAGGATCGCCACTTGGCGGCCACCGTGCACCGCAATAAACGCTGCGCGCATTGCCACTTCGGTCTTGCCGAAGCCCACGTCGCCGCACACCAGGCGGTCCATCGGCTTGGGCGCCAGCATGTCGGCGCGCACGGCATCGATGGTGGTTTGCTGGTCCGGGGTTTCTTCGAAGGCGAAGCCGGCGCTGAAGGTGGCGTAGTCGGCTTTTGGGTCGGCAAACGCATAACCTTCGCGGGCGGCGCGGCGGGCATAGATGTCGAGTAACTCGGCGGCCACATCGCGTACCTGTTCGGCGGCCTTGCGCTTGGCTTTCTGCCAGGTCTCGGAGCCCAGGCGGTGCAACGGCGCGAGGGCGTCGTCGCTGCCGGTGTAGCGGGCGATCAGGTGCAGGTTGGCCACGGGCACATAAAGCTTGGCGCCCTCGGCGTATTCCATGGTGAGGAATTCGGCCACCTGGTTGTCGATCTCCAGGGTCTGCAGGCCCAGGTAACGGCCCACGCCGTGGTCGATATGCACCACCGGCGCGCCTTCGCGCAGTTCGGTGAGGTTCTTGATCACCGCATCGTTGTTGGCATCGGCGCGCTTTTCCCGGCGGCGGCGCTGCATCACCCGTTGACCGAACAGCGGGCTTTCGGCAATCAGTGCCAAGGCCGGGTCGTCCAGCAGCAGGCCTTCGTCCAGCGGTGCGATGGTGATCGCCAGGCGGTCCTTGCTCGCGACAAAGTCCGGCCAGCTGTCGACGGTTTTCGGCCGCAGCTTCAGGCGTTCCAGCAACTCCAGCAGCACCTCGCGGCGCCCGGCGGACTCGGCGGTAAACAGCACGCGGCCGGGGAAGTCACCGAGGAAATTCGACAATGCTTCCAGCGGCTGGTTGGCCTTGGCTTCAATCGCCAGGTTCGGCAGCGCTTGCGCCGGAAAGCGCTCGCGGCCGGCGCCTGCATCCACGTCCTGCTGGCTGGCGACTACTCGCGGCCAGTTTTTCAGGCGAGCGAAACAGTCTTCCACCGGCAGGAACAGCTCGGCCGGTGGCAATAAAGGACGGGACGGGTCGACGCGGCGTTCTTCATAACGGTTGCGCACGTCATTCCAGAAATTCTCCGCCGCCTGTTCGATGCCTGGCAGCGAGAACACCTGGGTGTCCTGGGGCAGGTAATCGAAGAGCGTGGAAGTTTCGTCGAAGAACAGCGGCAGGTAGTACTCGATACCGGCGGGGGTAATCCCGCTGCTCAAGTCCTGGAAGATCGGGCAGCGACGGAAGTCCACGTCGAAGCGCTCGCGGAAACGTGCCTTGAAGCGCGTGACCGCGTCTTTTTGCAGCGGGAACTCCCGGGCCGGCAGCAGCTTGATCGACTGCACCTTGTCGATGGAGCGCTGGTTTTCCGGATCGAAGGTGCGCAGGGTTTCGATTTCGTCGTCGAACAGGTCGATCCGGTAGGGCAGTTTGCTGCCCATCGGGAACAGGTCGATCAACGCGCCACGCACGGCGAACTCACCGTGCTCGTACACCGTGTCGACGCAGCGATAGCCGCTGGCCTCAAGCCGGGTGCGCATCTGCTCCACATCGAGCTTCTGGCCGATATCCAGCACCAGGCTGCTGCCCAGCAGGAACTTGGTCGGTGCCAAGCGGTGCAGGGCCGTGGTGATCGGCACCACCAGCACGCCGTGGGCCAGTTCCGGCAAGCGGTACAGGCTGGCGATGCGCTGAGAAATGATGTCCTGGTGCGGCGAGAACAGATCGTAGGGCAGGGTTTCCCAGTCCGGGAAATGCAGTACCGGCAAATCGGGGGCGAAGAAACTCAGCTCCTGTTCCAGCCGCTCGGCACTTTGGCTGTCGGCGGTGAGCAGCAGGGTAAAGCGCTTGGCAGCGCTGGCAGCCTCGGCGATGGCCAGGCTCAGGGCGGCACCGGGCAGATTGCCCCAGTGCTGTTTACCTGCCGCGGCAGGGAGAAGCGGTAGACGCAGAACGGGCACGGAAGGTTGAGCTCCAAGCGTTGCGACAAAGTCGGTAATTGTAACGGCCCGGAGTGCCGCCTGTCAGTTGCTGACTGAGCCTATTACGGTTTGTAGGAAATGTAGTGGCTAAGACAAACAAAGGTGCCTTTTGACTCATTATGTAGTGCCGAAATCGGTGTATGTTTCGGAGGGTTACGGACACTTTGTCACATTGGTCCAACAGGGGGTGCGCTGGAAGCCGCGTATTTACTGGGCTGCAGAGGGGCGATATTTTTTTGCAAGGGGTTTTGTTGCGGGCCGCGCATTGCTCCGAGGGCGGTCGGGCGGCATAATGTAGCCCCTTTTTTCTGCCCCTACATGTGGAAGGTTCCCGTGACTCAGAAGCCCGACCAGTGTCTTGGTGAATGGATCGACCGTGAAGCACTCGCTGAAGCGATGATTCCGCTTATCGGTCAGCTATACCGCAATAACAACGTGGTGAGCTCGATCTATGGCCGCAGCCTGATCAACCAATCAGTCATCGCGATTCTCAAGGCTCATCGCTTTGCTCGCCATCGTTCTGCCGACGATAGCGAACTCTCCGTCCACGAAACATTCCCTCTGCTTAAAGCCATGAGCGAGCTCAAGCTCGGCGCGGCTTCGGTAGACCTGGGCAAGCTGGCCTATAAATTCCGCAAGGAAGGCGCTGGCCGCACCGCCGAGCAGTTCGTACGTGAAGAAATGGCCGACGTGGTTGGCCAGCAAAACGCCGCAGCCCGCAAAGGCACCGACGTTGTGCTGTACGGTTTCGGTCGTATCGGCCGCCTGCTGGCGCGCATCCTGATCGAAAAAACCGGTGGCGGCGACGGCCTGCGCCTGCGTGCCATCGTGGTGCGTAAAGGTGCTGAAAACGACCTGACCAAGCGCGCGAGCCTGCTGCGTCGTGACTCGGTCCACGGTCCGTTCAACGGCACCATCGTCATCGACGAAGAAAACAACACCATCACCGCCAACGGTAACCTGATCCAGGTGATCTACGCGAAGAACCCGTCTGAGGTGGATTACACCCAGTACGGCATCAAGGACGCACTGCTGGTGGACAACACCGGTGTGTGGCGTGACGCCGAGGGCCTGGGCCAGCACCTGGCGTGCCCGGGTATCGACCGCGTTGTCCTGACTGCGCCTGGCAAGGGCAAGCTGAAGAACATCGTGCACGGCATCAACCACGGTGAAATCACCGCTGACGACAAGATCGTGTCCGCCGCTTCCTGCACCACCAATGCCATCGTGCCGGTGCTGAAGGCTGTGAATGACAAGTTCGGCATCGTTAACGGTCACGTTGAAACGGTTCACTCGTACACCAACGACCAGAACCTGATCGACAACTTCCACAAGGGCGATCGCCGTGGCCGTAGCGCCGCGCTGAACATGGTGATCACCGAGACCGGTGCTGCCACCGCTGCTGCCAAGGCCCTGCCTGAGCTGGCCGGCAAGCTGACCGGTAACGCGATCCGTGTTCCGACGCCGAACGTGTCGATGGCCATTCTCAACCTGAACCTTGAGAAAGCCGCCACCCGTGAAGAGATGAACGAGTACCTGCGCTACATGGCGCTGCACTCCGATCTGCACAAGCAAATCGACTTCGTCAATTCGCAGGAAGTGGTTTCCACCGACTTCGTGGGCTCGCGCCACGCCGGTGTGGTGGACGCTGAAGCGACCATCACTCAAGACAACCGCGTTGTTCTGTACGTCTGGTACGACAACGAATTCGGTTACAGCTGCCAGGTGGTTCGTGTGATGGAAGACATGGCCGGGGTTAACCCGCCAGCATTCCCGCGCTAAGCATCAGCGGTAAATGAAAAAGCCCCGACTGGTTCGGGGCTTTTTTATGTCTGTTGTTTTTGTGTTGCTTGTACCGGCCTCATCGCAGGCAAGCCAGCTCCCACATGTTGATTTGTGAATACATTTCAAATGTGGGAGCGGGCTTGCTCGCGAAAGCGACCTATCAAGCGCCGCCGACTACAGAGGCCTGCGCGGTACGCAGTTCATGCCGGTTGCCCTTGAACAGAATCAGCGTGGCGATCAAGCCCAGCACCGCCGCGCCGCTGAGCCAGATGCCCGGTGCGGCCTTGTTGTCCAGCACGTGGATCAGGTAGGTACAGGCCGCCGGAGTAAAGCCACCAAAGGTTGCCGTCGCCAGGCTGTAGGCCAGGGAGAAACCGGTGGTGCGCACTTCTACCGGCATGATTTCGGTCAGCGCTACAACCATCGCGCCGTTGTACGAGCCATACAGGAACGACAGCCAGAGCAGCACGATCAGCAGATGGCTGAAGCTCGGATTGGCCACCAGCCAGGACAGCGCTGGATAAGCGGTGAGGATCGCCAGAATAGTCGCCCCCAGCAGCAGGGGTTTACGCCCGATCTTGTCGGACACCGCGCCCATCACCGGCAGCCAGATGAAGTTCGAGATGCCGACGCACACGGTGACCAGCAGCGCGTCGAAGTCCGAAAGGTGCAGTTCGGCCTTGCCGAAGGTCGGGGTGTAGGCGGTGATCAGGTAGAACGACACGGTGGTCATCACCACCAGCGCCATGCCGGCGATGACGATGCCGAAGTTCTGGCCGATCGAGCGGACGATTTCCTGCAGGGTAGGGCGGTGTTTGCGCGCCTGGAATTCCGGGGTTTCTTCCAGGGAGCGACGAATCACGAAGATCACCGGCACGATCAGGCAGCCGATCAGGAACGGCACGCGCCAGCCCCAGTCACCCATTTCTTCCGGGCTGAGCCAGTGGTTGAGGCCTACGCCCAGCAGGCCGGCGAATACCACGGCGGCTTGCTGGCTGGCGGACTGCCAGCTGACGAAGAAGCCTTTACGGCCTGCAGTGGCGATTTCCGCCAGGTACACCGACACGCCGCCCAGTTCGACACCGGCGGAGAAGCCTTGCAGCAGGCGGCCGAACAGCACCAGCAACGGCGCCGCGACGCCCAGGGTGGCATACCCGGGAACGCAGGCAATCAGGATGGTACCGGCGGCCATCATCGCCAGGGTGATCACCAGGCCTTTTTTACGGCCGTGACGGTCGATGTAGGCACCGAGGAAAATCGCGCCCAGAGGACGCATCAGGAACCCGGCACCAAAGGTCGCCAGGGACAGCATCAGGGACGCGAACGCGCTGTCGGTGGGGAAAAATGTCTTGGCAATGGCCGTGGCGTAGAAGCCATAGACCATGAAGTCGAACATCTCAAGGAAGTTACCGCTGACAACGCGAAAGATCGCCTTGCCCTTGCCCGTTGTAGTGGACATGTCATGCACTCATTTTGGCTATCTTATTAGTAATCCCTGGTCGCAACCGTCCTTGCTGTTGAAGCTCTGGCACGAGGCTGGCGCTGAACAGTTTTGTAACGATATGTGTATAAGCCACCACAGGCAACAAAAAACCGATAGCAAGCTGGCAAATTGCCGCAGGCCTCCCGGTGATGAAAATACAATGCGGGAGCGGGCTTGTTCGCGAAAACGGTGTGTCAGTCAGCTTATGAGCCACTGACACACCGCATTCGCGAGCAAGCCCGCTCCCACAGGGTTTTTGCGATCAGTTGAGGAGGGTGCTACGCAGGCTGTCGGACAAGCCTTTTGGTGCCAGCCAGATGCCGAGATAAGCCTTGGCCAGTTCGTCATTGCGACTGCTGAACACCACCGTGCCGTTGATTTCCAGGTTCAGGCCGCGCTGAGGCTGGAAGTCCAGCGCATAACGGTCGCCGCTGCGGATGTTGCGGAAGCTTTTGTGCAATTGATCCAGTTCAGGCTTCAGGCGGGCGAGGGTGGCGGGTGTTTGCAGACGTTCGAGGGTGGCAGTGGCGGCCTTGATCACATCGTTGCGATCGATATTGCGAAAGTAATACAGCTCCAGGCGCAGGTCTTTTTGCTGATCCAGGGCTTGTTTGGCGCTCAGGTCAGCCTGGGCGAACAATGCCGCCGCATAGACGTCTGCCCAGAGGTAGGTCAGGACGGCCTGGTTTTTCAGCACCAGTTGATGAGATTGCGGCGGAAAATCGGCTTGTTTGAGGCGATCAGCCTCATTCGCCAGAACCGGGACCGAAAACATCAGCAATAAACAAATGACGACATGCTTCATAATGGCCAGTCCTGAAAAGGTGCTTGCCTACAGGTTAATTCAATAACGAGCGCCGTGTAGTAAAGGCAAAACTGGCCTACGACGCGACCAAGGGTTAATGTGCGCGACGTTGAGCGTTCTATAGACTGTGCCCCGGCTCACACACTTGAGCCACATTGATCCTTCATGACCGCTGGCCGCGGCATGATTTAGCCAGGCGTCCAACCGTGCGCCCTGGCCTGTTCTGAGGAGTACGCATGGCTGTCTACAACTACGACGTGGTGGTACTGGGTTCCGGCCCAGCTGGAGAAGGTGCGGCGATGAACGCCGCCAAAGCAGGGCGCAAGGTGGCGATGGTCGATAGCCGTCGCCAGGTCGGCGGTAACTGCACCCACCTGGGTACCATCCCGTCCAAGGCCTTGCGTCACTCGGTGCGCCAGATCATGCAGTTCAACACCAACCCGATGTTCCGGGCCATTGGTGAGCCGCGCTGGTTCTCGTTCCCGGACGTGCTCAAGAGCGCTGAAAAAGTCATTTCCAAACAGGTTGCCTCGCGTACCGGCTTCTATGCCCGTAACCGCGTCGACCTGTTCTTCGGCACCGGCAGCTTCGCCGACGAGCAAACCGTCGAAGTGGTCTGCGCCAACGGCGTGGTCGAGAAGCTGGTAGCCAAGCACATCATCATCGCCACCGGCTCGCGTCCGTATCGCCCGGCGGATATCGATTTCCACCACCCGCGTATCTACGATAGCGACACCATTCTCAGCCTGGGCCACACCCCGCGCAAACTGATCATCTATGGCGCCGGCGTGATCGGCTGTGAATACGCCTCGATCTTCAGCGGCCTGGGTGTATTGGTCGAGCTGGTGGATAACCGCGACCAGTTGCTGAGCTTCCTCGACTCGGAAATTTCCCAGGCGTTGAGTTACCACTTCAGCAATAACAACATCACCGTGCGCCACAACGAAGAGTACGAGCGGGTCGAAGGCCTGGACAACGGTGTGATCCTGCACCTGAAATCCGGCAAGAAGATCAAGGCCGACGCCTTGCTGTGGTGCAACGGCCGTACCGGCAACACCGACAAGCTGGGCATGGAAAACATCGGGGTCAAGGTCAACAGCCGTGGCCAGATCGAAGTCGACGAGAACTACCGCACCTGCGTACCGAACATCTACGGTGCCGGTGACGTGATTGGCTGGCCAAGCCTGGCCAGTGCCGCCCATGACCAGGGCCGCTCGGCCGCTGGCAGCATTGTCGACAACGGCAGCTGGCGCTACGTCAACGACGTGCCGACCGGGATCTACACGATTCCCGAGATCAGCTCGATCGGCAAGAACGAGCACGAACTGACCAAGGCCAAGGTGCCTTATGAAGTCGGCAAGGCGTTCTTCAAGAGCATGGCGCGTGCGCAGATCGCCGGTGAGCCCCAGGGCATGCTGAAGATCCTGTTCCACCGCGAGACTCTGGAAGTGCTCGGCGTGCATTGCTTCGGCTATCAGGCGTCGGAGATCGTGCACATCGGCCAGGCGATCATGAGCCAGCCGGGTGAGCTGAATACCCTCAAGTATTTCGTCAACACCACGTTCAACTACCCGACCATGGCTGAAGCCTATCGGGTAGCGGCCTACGACGGCCTCAACCGGCTTTTTTGAGCGGCTCCGGCCGGTGGCCTGAGCCGGCCGGGGAGACCGATTTCAGTAATTCCCGAGGGTGGCAGTGGCCAAACCGGGAAAGTCTGTAATCAGGCTATCTACGCCGAAGTCGGCGAGCCTGCGCATCAGCGCGGGTTCGTTGACGGTCCATACGGACACGTGCAAACCCTGGCGCTGGGCTTTTTCCAGACGCTCAGGGGTGCACAACGTCCAGTTCAACGCCAGAATCTCACAGCCATAGTTGGCCGCGACCTTCAACGGGTCGAGCCAGGCGTATTCGGCTACCAGCCCGCGGGACAGGTCCGGGGTGAGGTCCAGCGCCGCTTTCAACACTTCCCGCGAGCTTGAGGTCACGGTGACCTTGTCCATCAGCCCGAAACGCTGAGCCATTTCACGGATCGCCAGCACGGTGGTTGCCGCGCGGGTGCGCGATGCGCTTTTGACTTCCAGTTGCCAGTGGTCGAAGTCGCACTGTTCGAACAGCTCTTCCAGGCGCGGGATCGGGCAAGGGTTGACCCAGCCCGGGCCGCCTTTGCGCGCGTCCATCTTGACCAGGTCGGCGGCTGAGTACTCGACGACCTTGCCGCGCCGGTCGGTGGTGCGCTTGAGCGTCGGGTCGTGGATGACCATCAGCTCGCCGTCCATGGACAGGTGCAAATCCAGTTCGCAGCGGCGCACGCCGTGCTTGAGGCATTCCTGGAAGCTGGTCAGGGTGTTTTCCGGTGCTTCGCCTTTGGCACCGCGGTGGCCATAAATCAGGGTCACAGTTGCTCCTTTACGCCAGGGTTCCTGGCTGGATGGATGACGCGACGCGCCATTCAATGATCGTATTCAGGTGTCGGATTCGTCGCTTTTTTCCCGCGCCAGGCGCCGTTCCTGGGCCTGTTTCTGCAGGATATAGCGTGCCAGCAACTGGCGTTGGGCATCGGTCATGGCTTCGAATTCCGTGCCGATTTCAAAGCCACCGGTCTTGGCATCGCAATGGGTCACCTTGGCTCGCAGCAACAGCCCGAGGGCTTGCGGCATCAGCACCAGCTTGACCGCCAGGTGGCTGTCGGGTTGGATCGCCGTGGGGTTCAGGAACTCGATGCCGCCTTCGGAGATGACCACGGGCTGCGGCGTACCGATCTCGCCCAGCAGGCTTTGCGCCATGATCTGGCTGAGCAAATCCATGCGTTTGTTCTGCACTTTGAGGAAGGCGGCCAGGGTGCGGTCCCGCTCGCCGATCTGGCGCAGCAAGTGCTGGGATTCAAATTCACTCAGGTGCAACTCGCTGAGCAGATTGAACAGCGGCGAATCATCCAGCAACACTTCCTTGCTCAGCGCTTCCGGGCCCGACAGTGGGGTAATTTCCAGTGCGATCATGTCCTCGATACGGTAGTATTCGCGGCGATCTTCTTCATCTAATGTCGACATGGCGAACCCAAGGCAGCGGTGATGGTCTGAGTGTAAAGCTGCTTACCTGACCCCGCCACAAGGACGTCTTCTTTTCCTCCGAACAAGCCCCGACATGTTCAGACCTCTCTTCGTATTTATTGGCACGCGTTATACCCGTGCAAAACGTCGCAATCATTTTGTGTCGTTCATTTCCCTGACCTCGATGATCGGGCTCGCCCTTGGCGTTGTCGTGATGATTGTGGTGCTGTCGGTGATGAACGGCTTCGATCATGAGATGCGTACCCGCGTGCTGGGCATGGTGCCCCACGCGACCATCGAGTCGGGTGAGCCCATCAGCGACTGGCAAAGCCTGGCCGCGAAGGTCAAGCAGAACCCCAAAGTGCTGGCGGTTGCGCCCTTCACCCAGATGCAGGGCCTTTTGACCAATGACGGCAAGGTGCAGAAAGTCCTGCTCAATGCCATCGACCCGGCGCAGGAACGCAATGTCTCGATCATCGATAACTTCATGCAGCAGGGCAAACTGGACGACTTGTCGCCCGGCAGCTTTGGCATCGCTATCGGCGACAAGGCGGCGGCCAAGCTCGGCGTGGGCATCGGCGACAAGCTGACCTTCGTCGCGCCGGAAGTCACCGTGACTCCGGCGGGCATGTTCCCGCGCATGAAGCGCTTTACCGTGGTCGGCATCTTCCATGTCGGCGCCGGTGAGATCGACGGCTACCTGGGCCTGACCAACCTGACCGACCTGGCCCGCCTGCATCGCTGGAAGCCGGACCAGGTCCAGGGCTTGCGCCTGAAATTCAACGACCTGTTCGACGCGCCGCGCACCTCGTGGGAAATCGCCCAGCACCTGGGTGAAAACCAGTACTACGCCCGCGACTGGACCCGTACCCACGGCAACCTGTACCAGGCCATCCGCATGGAAAAAGCCATGATCGGCTTGCTGTTGCTGCTGATCGTCGCCGTCGCCGCCTTCAACATCATCTCCACGCTGGTGATGGTGGTGAACGACAAGAAGGGCGACATCGCGATCCTGCGCACCCTTGGCGCCACGCCTGGGCAGATCATGGCGATCTTCATGGTCCAGGGCACGGTGATCGGCGTCGTCGGCACCTTGATCGGCACCGTGGTGGGGATTCTCGCCGCGCTGAACGTCAGCGCTGCTATCGCCGGGCTGGAAGTGTTGATCGGCCACAAATTCTTGAACTCCGACGTCTACTTCATCGACTACTTGCCGTCCCAGGTGCAGAGCCAGGACGTATTGATGGTCGGCGGCGCCGCGTTGGTCCTGAGTTTCCTTGCCACCCTGTATCCAGCCTGGCGCGCGGCACGTACCCAGCCGGCGCAGGCTTTACGTTATGAGTGAATCGGGCATGAGTGAAAAAGCAATCCTGAGCTGCCGCAACCTGGGCAAATCCTACGAGGAAGGCCCGGAGTCCGTGGTGGTGCTGTCCAACCTGCAGCTGGAACTGCACCCGGGCGAACGCGTGGCGATCGTCGGCAGTTCCGGTTCCGGTAAAAGTACCTTGCTCAACCTGTTGGGCGGCCTTGATACGCCGTCCCAGGGCAGCGTCTGGCTGGCCGGCGAAGAGTTGTCGGCCCTGGGCGAGAAGGCCCGTGGCCAGTTGCGCAACCGTTCGCTGGGTTTTGTGTACCAGTTCCACCACTTGCTGCCCGAGTTCACCGCCCTGGAAAACGTCTGCATGCCGCTGTTGATCGGCAAGACCGCGATCCCGGAAGCACGCCAGCGTGCCCAGGCGTTGCTGGAGCGCGTCGGCCTGGGCCATCGCCTGGAGCACAAGCCGGCTGAGTTGTCCGGCGGCGAGCGCCAGCGTGTGGCAATTGCCCGTGCCCTGGTCAACAACCCGGGCCTGGTGATGCTCGACGAGCCGACCGGCAACCTCGACTCCCACACCGCCCAGGGCATCAAGGACTTGATGCTGGAGTTGAGCACCCAGATGCGCACTGCGTTCCTGGTGGTGACCCATGACATGAGCATGGCCCGCCAGATGGACCGTGTGTTGCACCTGCAGGAAGGTCATCTGGTCGCCATCTGACCTGTTTCAAGCCCGGCGCCCGGCGCCGGGTTTTCTATTTTTTCAACGGTGCCCGCGAATGTTCAGACCGTTATCGATTTTCATCGGCACGCGCTATACCCGCGCCAAGCGCCGCAACCGTTTTGTTTCGTTTATCTCGATGACCTCGATGATCGGCCTCGCCCTCGGCGTGCTGGCGATGATCGTGGTGTTGTCGGTAATGAACGGTTTCCAGCGGGAGATGAGCTCACGCATCCTCGGCATGGTGCCCCACGCGACCATCGTTGGCGTGAAGCCCATCAGCGACTGGCAGCCGGTGGCAGATGCCGCGATGAAGAATCCGGAAGTCACTGCTGCTGTACCGTTCACACAGATGGACGGCATGCTCTCCTACAAGGGCGCGATGCAGCCGATCGAGATCAGTGGCGTTGATCCGGCCCAGGAAGGCAAGGTGTCGATCGTGGCCCAGCACATCGTCCAGGGCCATCTGGAAGACCTGAAACCGGGCGAGTTCGGTGTGGTGATCGGCGAAATCACCGCCCGGCGTTTTCGCCTGAATGTCGGTGACAAGCTGACCCTGATCGTGCCGGAAATCAGCAGTGCGCCCGGTGGCATCACCCCGCGTATGCAGCGTTTGAACGTGGTGGGTGTGTTCAAGGTGGGCGCGGAGCTGGATGGCTCCATGGCCCTGATCCACATGGCCGACGCCGCCGAGATACAGCATTGGGAGCCGAACCAGGTGCAAAGCGTGCGCCTGGCGGTGAAAGACTTGTATGCCGCACCCAAGGTCTCGGCGGATATCGCCGCCAGCCTCGGTGCCGACTACAAGGCCGACGACTGGACCCACACCCAGGGCAGCCTGTTCAGCGCGATGAAGATGGAAAAAACCATGATCGGCCTGCTGTTGCTGATGATCGTCGCGGTGGCGGCGTTCAACATTATCGCGACCTTGATCATGGTGGTGAACGACAAGGGCGCCGACATTGCGATCCTGCGCACCATCGGCGCCACGCCACGGCAGATCATGGCGATCTTCATGGTGCAGGGTACGGTGATCGGGATCGTCGGTACCTTGATCGGTGGCATCCTCGGCGTGATTGCGGCGCTGAATGTCAGTGAACTGGTTGGGTGGCTGGAGCGGGTCACCGGGCAGCATATCTTCAGTTCGGACGTGTATTTCGTCAGCAACCTGCCTTCGCAGTTGCAGGGTGGGGATGTGTTGCTGATTTGCTCGGCGGGGTTTGTGTTGAGCTTTTTGGCGACCATCTATCCGGCGTATCGGGCGGCGAAGATTGAGCCGGCGCATGCCCTCAGGTATTCGTAATTCTTAAGACCGCCTTCGCGAGCAAGCCCGCTCCCACATTTTGACCGCGTTCTTCCTGAATGCACTCGGTCAAAATGTGGGAGCGGGCTTGCTCGCGAAAGGGCCGCTACAGCTTGCATCAATACCCCTGCGGCAACGCCATCACAAACCTCGCCCATCCCGCCCCCGACTCACAGAAAATCCGCCCCCCATGGGCCCGCACAATCGACTGGGTAATCGCCAAACCCAGCCCCGCATGCTCGCTGCTCCCTTCATGACGCGCCGGATCTGCCCGGTAAAACCGGTCAAACAACCGTGGCAACAATGCCTCGGGAATGCCTTCCCCGGTGTTTTCCACACTCAGCGTCACGCCTTGCATCCCCTCGACAATCCGCACGCTGACTTCGCCACCCGGCGGGGTGAACCGCAACGCGTTATCCAGCAGGTTGGAAATCGCCCGGCGCAACATGCTGCGGTCACCTGAAGTGCTGGCGCTGCCTTCCCGAACCAGCCGTACCTGGACGTCCTCCGCCAGCGGCGCGAAAAACTCCAGCAATGCCTCCACCTCGTCCGCCAGCACCAGGGTTTCGCGCTTGGGCACCAGCAGCCCATGGTCCGCCTTGGCCAGGTACAGCATGTCGTTGACCAACTGCGCCATCCATTGCAGTTCTTCCAGGTTGCTGTGCAGGGCTTCGCGGTAGTCCTCCAGCGCCCGTGGATGCGTGAGGATGACTTGGGTCTGTGTCAGCAAATTCGACAGTGGCGTGCGCAGTTCATGGGCGATGTCGGCAGAAAATGCCGAGAGCCGCTGGAAGGCATCGTCCAGGCGACCAAGCATCGCGTTGAAGGACTGGGCGAGTTCCGCCAGTTCGGCGGGCATTTGTTCCTGGGGCAGGCGCTGGGTCAGGGAGTGGGCAGACACGCCGCTGGCGACTTCGCTCATGCGCCGCAGTGGCCGCAACCCGCTGCGGGCGGCCCAGGCGCCGAGCAGGGCGGTGGCCAGGGCGGAAAGGCCGACGGTCAGCCAGATCAGATGCTGCATGCGTTGCAGGAAGTGTTGGTGATGGGTGATGTCGAGCATCAGCGTCAGTTGTGGCGATTCGCGATTGCCAGGTACCAGGGGCACGTTATACACGCGGTAATCGGTCCCGGCATTCTGCAAACTGTGCAGGCCAGGCTCCTGCGGCAGGGCGATGCCCGGGGCGCCGTCGAACCAGAGCCGGTCGCCTGCGGTGATGCGCAAGGCCAGGTCAGGCTGGCGATTGAGTTCGTCGCGCAGCTTCACTTCCCGCAAGGCGAATAGCTCGGGCGTGTCCGCATCCTGCAAGGTACTGCGCAGCGCTATCAGCTTGCCGTCGAGCAACTGCTGGTCCAGCTCGATAAAGTGCGCCTCGCTGGCATGGTTGAACAGCACGCCGGCCAGCAATGAAACCACGGCGGTACAGCCAGCAAACAGCAGTGCCAGGCGGCTGGCCAGGGAAATCCGTTTCATCAACTGAACCGCTCCTCAAGCACGTAGCCCATGCCGCGTACCGTATGGATCAGCTTGTTGGGAAAGTTGTCGTCGACCTTCAGGCGCAGGCGGCGGATCGCGACTTCGATGATGTTGGTATCGCTGTCGAAGTTCATGTCCCACACCTGGGAGGCGATCAGCGACTTGGGCAGTACTTCGCCCTGGCGGCGCAGCAGCAGTTCCAGCAGGGAAAACTCCTTGGCCGTCAGGTCGATGCGCTGGCCGTCGCGCTCTACCCGGCGGCGGATCAGGTCCATGCGCAGGTCGGCCAGTTGCAGGCTGGTTTCCTGGGGGGGGCTGCTGCCACGGCGCAACAGGCTGCGCACCCGGGCCAGCAGTTCGGAGAAGGCGAAGGGCTTGACGAGGTAATCGTCGGCGCCCAGTTCCAGGCCATGCACCCGGTCTTCCACGGCGTCCCGTGCGGTAAGGAACAGTACCGGCATGTCGAGCCCGGCGTTGCGTACGGCCTGGAGGATCTGCCAGCCATCGCGACCTGGCAGCATCACATCGAGGATCAACAGGTCGTAGTCACCGGTCAGCGCCAGGTGCTGGCCGCTGGTGCCGTCGGCCACCAGCTCGGTGTTGAACCCGGCCTCGGCCAGCCCCTGGCGCAGGTAGTGGCCGGTTTTCGGTTGGTCTTCGACGATCAGCAGTTTCATGGGCGGCTCATGGTTTTACGGGAACACAGACGTTATACCGCGCACATCCGGCAGCCGGCTCAAGCTGACAAAGTTGTAATCTGGCAGTCAGCTGGCTGGCAGCGGCGCGTTCGTAAAGTGTCCCACAGACTGATTCCGAACCTTTGGAGTGTGAGCATGTTTTTACGTAAATCCTGGTTGTTGGCGGGCTGCCTGATGGCGATGAGTCTTCCGGTGCTGGCATCCCCGGCTGAAACCTTCGCCTTCGGTGAGGCCGCGCCCGCCGCCAAGGCCACGCGCACCGTGGAAGTGGTACTGCAGGATATTTCCTTTTCGCCCAAGGCTATTGATGTAAAAGCCGGTGAGACTGTGCGCTTTGTGCTGGTCAACAAAGGCCAGTTGCTTCATGAATTCAACCTTGGCGATGCCGCCATGCACGCAGCGCATCAGAAAGAGATGCTGCAGATGCAGGCCAGCGGCATGCTGACGGCGACCGGCATGGGCAAAATGGACCACAGTGCGATGGGGCATGGTGATATGGCAGGCATGAAACACGACGACCCCAACAGCGTGTTGGTAGAGCCCGGCAAGACCGCCGAGCTGACCTGGACCTTCACCAAGGCCACCGGCTTGGAGTTTGCCTGCAACATTCCGGGGCATTACCAGGCGGGCATGGTCGGCAAGCTGACCGTCAGCCAGTAAGCCATTGACGGGCAAAGGCGGGTAGAATGGCGGCGTTTATTTAGCCAGGTTTCCGCCATGCATCCCGCAGCCGAACATTCGCCGCTGGGCAAGTCCAGTGAATACATCTCCACCTACACCCCGTCGTTGCTGTTCCCGATTCCTCGCGCCGCCAAGTGGGCCGAGCTGGGCCTGAGTGCCGAGACCCTGCCGTATAAAGGCGTGGATTTCTGGAACTGCTTCGAACTGTCCTGGCTGCTGCCATCCGGCAAACCCGTGGTGGCCATCGGTGAATTCAGTATCCCGGCCGACTCGCCGAACATCATCGAGTCGAAGTCGTTCAAGTTGTACCTCAACTCGCTGAACCAAACCGCGTTTGCCGATGTGCAAAGCCTTGAAGCGACGTTGCGCGCCGACCTGAGTGCAGCGGCCGGCAAGCCCGTTGGCGTGCGCATCCGCAGCCTGGGCGAGGTTGAAGCCGAAGGCGTGGTCGCGTTGCCGGGTGTGTGCATTGATGACCTGGACATTACCGTCAGCAACTACGAGCACCCGCGCCCGGAACTGCTGCGTTGCGACGATTCGCGCGTGGTGGAGGAGAGCGTCCACAGTCATCTGCTCAAGTCCAACTGCCCGGTGACCAGCCAGCCTGACTGGGGCAGTGTGGCGGTGGAGTACCGCGGCGCGGCGCTGGATCATGCCAGCCTGCTGGAATACCTGGTGAGCTTCCGCCAGCACTCGGACTTCCATGAACAGTGCGTGGAGCGGATCTTTCTCGACCTGCAGCGCTTGCTCAAGCCGGAGAAACTGACGGTGTATGCGCGCTATGTGCGGCGTGGCGGGCTCGATATCAACCCGTACCGCAGTACTGAAGAGCAGCAGTTCCAGAACCTGCGCCTGGCTCGTCAGTAGCCTTCACACAAAACAAATGTGGGAGCGGGCTTGCTCGCGAAAGCGGTGTATCAGCCAGCTTATGTATCAGCTGACGGACCGCATTCGCGAGCAAGCCCGCTCCCACATTTGATAGGTGTCGGGCTGTTAAATCCCGATGTTACCCAGGGTCACCACAATATTGCGCAAGGTCCCGGCAATACCCGGGTGCTCCAGTTCGAAGCGTTCTACGGCCAGGTTCACACCGTCGGCGATGCTTGGATCCTGAATGGCACCTTCCAGTGGCTCCTGAACTTCCAGTTCAGCAATCAAATCTCGCAGCTCTTCGCGCTGTTCGAGGGGCATTTCTGGATTCTGATCCAATTGCTCGCGCAAAATTTTGACCTGTTCTTGCAGTTGTTCGCGGGCAGGCATGGCGTTCTTCCTTTTATCGATAGGCACTGGCATAGACCGCGGCACGCCGGGAAAGGTCTATGGGCTGACCTGTAGATTAATCCACTGGCGCCGACTGTGCATGATCTCGATCAGGGCTTCTCGCCCTTAAGCTGGCGCAGACTGATGTCGGCCAGGCAGGTCTGCAGTTCGCCCAGGTGGTCAATCACCGAATGCACGCCCAGGCCATAGAGCGCGACAGTGGCTTTGGCGCGCTTATGCTCGCGTTCCTTCTCGGTGAGTGCTTGCCATTGCTGCGGCGAAAGCCCGCACAGTGAGCCACAGGACGCCAGGCCGATGGTCCACAGCCCGGCATTGAGCCCCGATTGCAGCAGGCGTGGCTCGCCGCTGACCAGGACGCAGCCTTCCAGGCGTTCGATATTCAGTTCCATCAGGGCCTGCCAGCAGGCGTGAGGCGCCGGCCAGCGGGTGGAGGAGGGCTTGGCTGCCTTGATCCAGCGGGGTAGCCCGGCGGCCAGCGGTGTGGAAACCGACGCCGGCAACTCGTCCAGCCATGCACAAGGGACGCGCTGTTCTTCGAGGCTGCGCAGGATCTTCAGAGCGCCGACAGTGGCATGGGTATCGCTGGAAGGCGCGGAATCGGCGCGGGCCTGGGAACCAAAGTCCACCAGGCAGCCACTAAGCCCGAACAGTACGGCCGTCAAGGACGGGGTGCTGGCACTAACAATCTCGGCGTGTGGCATTTCGACGTCCCTGAAATAGCAGTGACGCTACCGGACTTGGGTGACAAGCAAGTTACACCCGCAGCAATTGTAGGAATTTTGTGCATTTGCTGAATGACATTTCTGCAAGGCTGCCTAATCTGACACTTCCGTCATATACTGACGGCCTCATTCAGGGCATAGCGCCCATGACAGACCATTCAAGGAGTTCAAGCTATGCGCTGGAGCCAATGTCTAGCTCAGCTGTCCGTATGTGCGAGTATTTTGCTGGTTCCTTTCGTAGCCCAGGCGGCCTCGGAAGATGATCCATGGGAAAGCGTCAACCGCCCGATCTTCACCTTCAACGATACCGTTGATACCTATGCCCTCAAGCCATTGGCTCAAGGCTATCAGTTCGTGACCCCGCAGTTCGTGCAGGACGGGATCCACAACTTCTTCCGCAACATCGGCGACGTCGGCAACTTTGCCAACGACGTGCTGCAACTCAAGCCCCACGCTGCAGGCGTCGACACTGCTCGCTTGCTGATGAACACCACGTTCGGCGTGCTGGGTTTTGTTGATGTCGGCACCAAAATGGGGCTGCAACGCAACGACGAAGACTTCGGCCAGACTCTCGGCTACTGGGGCGTCGACAGCGGTCCTTACGTGATGCTGCCACTGCTGGGCCCAAGCACCCTGCGTGACGCGCCGTCCAAATACGTGGACAGCTACACCCAGCCATATCGCTACATGAACGATATCGGCTGGCGCAACAGCACCTTCGGCCTGAATATCGTCGACACACGTGCCAGCCTGCTGTCCTCCGAGAAGCTGATCAGCGGCGACAAATACACCTTCATCCGCAATGCTTACCTGCAGAACCGCGAGTTCAAGGTCAAGGATGGCAAGGTTGTAGACGACTTTTAAGCCCCAGGCTTGAAAGAAGAAGGCGGCCCTCGGGTCGCCTTTTTTGTGGGCCGCATTCGAGGTTTATCCGTGGGTTACGTGCTTACTTTAAGTCGCGGTTTTATGCGTTCTTATAACTACTGGTGATTTGCGATGTAAAGACGTCCGGCGACCATCGCCGTGAGCTTGAAACCCCTGGCGGATGGGAGTACCGTCTGCGCCTTAGAAGGGCACCTCTGCTTTACCTTTGTGCGTCGGCAATAACTCGGCGTTTTGTAGGACAGAGAGGCTAGAAAGCGAATCCAGTAGTAAGCCCGGCCATTGTCGAGCTGCCTACGCCAACCTAATTCTGGCGCCGTTTGCCCACATGCAGAAAACCAGTGCCACGCTGCTGATAATCGATGACGACGAAGTAGTGCGCGCGAGTCTTGCGGCCTATTTGGAAGACAGTGGCTTCAGCGTCCTGCAGGCCAGCAACGGCCTCCAGGGTCTCCAGGTATTCGAGCGCGACAAGCCCGACCTTGTGATCTGCGACCTGCGCATGCCCCAGGTGGGCGGCCTTGAGCTGATCCGCCAGGTAACCGACATCGCTCCGCAGACGCCGGTGATTGTCGTGTCCGGTGCCGGCGTGATGAACGATGCCGTCGAGGCCTTGCGCCTCGGCGCTGCCGACTACCTGATCAAGCCCCTGGAAGACCTGGCTGTGCTGGAGCACTCGGTGCGTCGTGCCCTGGATCGTGCACGGCTGCTGCTGGAAAACCAGCGTTACCGTGAAAAGCTCGAAACCGCCAACCGCGAACTCGAAGCCAGCCTGAACCTGCTCCAGGAAGACCAGAACGCCGGTCGCCAGGTGCAGATGAACATGCTGCCGGTGAGCCCGTGGAGCATCGACGAGTTCAAGTTTGCCCACCAGATCATCCCGTCGCTGTACCTGTCGGGTGATTTCGTCGACTACTTCCGCGTTGATGAGCGGCGTGTTGCGTTCTACCTGGCCGACGTTTCCGGCCACGGCGCCTCCTCTGCATTCGTGACTGTGTTGTTGAAGTTCATGACTACACGGCTGTTGTTCGAGTCCAAGCGCAATGGCACCTTGCCGGAGTTCACCCCTTCGCAAGTGCTGGGCCACATCAACCGGGGCCTGATCAGCTGCAAGCTGGGCAAGCACGTGACGATGGTCGGCGGCGTGATTGATGAAGAAACAGGTCTTTTGACCTACAGCATTGGCGGTCACCTGCCATTGCCGGTTTTATACACTCCAGACAGTGTGCGCTACCTGGAAGGGCGTGGTTTGCCGGTTGGCTTGTTCAATGAAGCCACCTACGAAGACCACATCCTGGAATTGCCGCCGACGTTCAGCCTGACGCTGATGTCCGACGGTATCCTGGACCTTTTGCCAGAGCCTACACTCAAAGAGAAAGAAGCCGCCTTGCCCCAACGGGTCAGGTCGGCGGGCGGCAGCCTGGATGGCCTGCGGCAGGTTTTTGGATTGGCCACGCTAGGGGAGATGCCGGATGATATCGCCCTATTGGTGTTGAGCAGGAATCTTTGATGAGTACCGGAAGAATCCAATTCGCCGAGCAAGACGGGACTTTTGTCCTGAAGTTTGTCGGTGAAGTGCGCCTGACCTTGTGTTCGGCGCTGGATGCGACGATTGAGCGGATCTTCACAGCCTTGAATTTCTCGGCGATCGTGATCGATCTGACCGAAACCCGCAGCATCGATAGCACCACCCTTGGGCTGTTGGCCAAGTTGTCCATTCTGTCTCGGCAGAAGGTCGGACTGCTGCCGACCGTCGTCACCACCCACGAAGACATCACCCGTCTGTTGCAGTCCATGGGCTTCGATCAAGTGTTCAACATCGTTGACCGCCCGATCCCGTGCCCGGAATGCCTGACCGACCTGCCGTCCCAGGACCAGTCCGAGGAAGTGGTACGGGTCAAGGTACTGGAAGCCCACAAGATCCTGATGGGCTTGAACGACTCCAACCGCGAGGCGTTCCACGACCTGGTGAATGCGCTGGAGCGGCACTAATTTCCAGCTGAAACACTGTCAAAGTGTGGGAGGGGGCTGGCTCCCGAAAGCGGCGGGTCAGTAGTGAATGTAGCGACTGACGCCCTGTATTCGGGAGCAAGCCCCCTCCCACATTTTTAACTGAGTTCGGCTCGAAATCGGCTAATGCAAAAAAAGGGCGGCACCCTCACAGGTGCCGCCCTTTTTGTCGCCGCCGTTTTTATAGCTTGGCGGTCAACAGCGCTTCGAGTTTTTCCTGGTCGCGGGCGAACTGACGAATGCCCTCGGCCAGTTTCTCGGTGGCCATTGCATCTTCGTTGGATTCCCAACGGAACTGCGCTTCGGTCAGGTGCACACGAGCTTCGCCCGCATGGCCTGGCGACAATTTGCGTTCCAGCTTGCCGTTGTCGGCTGCGAGTTTTTCCAGCAGGTCCGGGCTGATGGTCAGACGGTCGCAACCAGCCAGCTCTTCGATCTGGCTCAGGTTACGGAAGCTTGCACCCATTACCACGGTCTTGTAGCCATTGGCCTTGTAGTAGTTGTAGATGCGCGTCACCGACTGCACGCCCGGATCCTCGGAGCCGGTGTAATCGTTACCGTTGGCCTTCTTGTACCAGTCGTAGATACGGCCCACGAACGGCGAAATCAGGAACACGCCGGCTTCGGCGCAAGCCACGGCCTGGGCGAAGGAGAACAGCAGCGTCAGGTTGGTCTGGATGCCTTCCTTTTCCAGCTGCTCGGCGGCGCGGATGCCTTCCCAGGTGGAAGCGATCTTGATCAGCACGCGGTCACGGCCAATGCCGGCCTTGTCGTACAGGTCGATCAGGCGATGGGCGCGCTTGAGTACCGCGTCGGTATCGAACGACAAGCGGGCATCCACCTCGGTGGAAATGCGGCCGGGCACCACTTTCAGGATTTCCTGGCCGACGGCTACCGCAAAACGGTCGCTGGCCAGGCCTACATCGCCGTTGCAGTCGGCAACAGCCTCGTCCAGCAGCTTGGCATAGCCTGGGATCGACGCGGCCTTGAGCAGCAGGGAAGGGTTGGTAGTGGCGTCTTGTGGCTTGAGCTTGGCGAGGGTAGAAAAATCGCCGGTATCGGCTACTACAGTGGTGAATTGCTTGAGTTGTTCCAGCTTGGAAGTCATGGGCGTGCTCTGTCCTGTGGGTCTGATGACATTACCCGAGCGCTGACAGCCGCTCAAGGGCGCAAATGCATTCGATCGTTTGCGAGGGCAACAACCTGAAAACAGCCGTTTGAATCACTGGCCAATGCTCAATAGGAGGCCAAAACAGCCAGCAGGTTCAACCCAACTGCCCGATGACCACCCCGATCAAACGGTGGGAGCAGCCTTGCCCCATCTTCCTGACATCCCCCCCTCCAAATGTGGGAGCGGGCTTGCTCGCGAAGGCGTAGTGTCAGCCACCCAATAAACCCACTGACACCCAAATCACCGTCCCTCCAGCAACTCCCCAGCCTTATCCAGCAACGCCAACGGATCACTGGCCTTATGAATATCCACCGACAACAACTGCCGAAACTTCCGCGCCCCCGGGAAACCCGTCCCCAGCCCCAGTGCGTGGCGCGTGATGTGATGCATCGAGCCACCTGTCGCCAAGTGTTCGGCTATATAAGGACGCAACTGCGCCAGCGCCTCGGCGCGGGAGATAACAGGTGCAGTGCTGCCAAACAGCTGCTGATCCACCTCGGCCAGCAAATACGGATTGTGATAAGCCTCGCGGCCCAGCATCACGCCGTCGAAGGTCTGCAAATGCTCCTGGCACTGTTCGATGGTCTTGATGCCGCCGTTGAGGATGATCTCCAGTTCAGGGAAATCCTGCTTCAACTGGGCGGCAACGTCGTAGCGCAAGGGCGGGATGTCCCGATTTTCCTTCGGTGACAGCCCTTCCAGAATGGCGATTCGCGCATGCACGGTAAAACTGGTGCAGCCCGCGTCCTTCACCTGGCCAACGAAATCGCACAGCTCGGCGTAACTGTCCCGGCCGTTGATGCCGATGCGGTGCTTAACCGTTACCGGGATCGAGACGGCGTCCTGCATTGCCTTAACGCAATCCGCCACCAAGGCCGGGTGGGCCATCAGGATCGCGCCGATCATGTTGTTTTGCACCCGGTCGCTGGGGCAGCCGACGTTGAGGTTCACCTCGTCGTAACCGGCGTCCTGGGCCATGCGGGCGCAAGCGGCCAGGTCCGCGGGGACGCTACCGCCCAACTGCAAGGCGAGTGGATGCTCGGCCTCGTTGTGGCGCAGGACGCGTTCGTGGTCGCCGTGGAGGATTGCGCCGGTGGTGACCATCTCGGTGTAGAGGAGGGCATTTTTGGACAGCAGGCGCAGGAAGTACCTGCAGTGCCTGTCAGTCCAATCCATCATCGGGGCGACGGAGAAGCGGCGGGAGAGTGGAGCGGTTTGTAGGGGCATTGGAGATCTGAGTCAACGAGGCGAATGGTGTGCAGTTTATCAGGGAAGCATCGCGGGTGTCGGGGAGGTGTGTGATGCGCTCCTGACCATGTCGCACGTAACGTTAACGCGTGTGAAATATGCCGAGGATCAGAAGCCGACCATTGCGTCATATATCGTGGTCTTACCCCGATATCCGTTCGCCAAGTCACCAGACGCTACTGGGTGACCTACATCGGGATCGATATCACCGGCATGGGCTCTGGCGTGGCGCAGCTGGTGAAGCAGTTCTTCCCGAACATCACCACGTTCAGCTACTCGCCCGAGGTCAAAACCCGCCTGGTGCTGAAGGCTTATGACGTCATCAAAAACGGCCGTCTGGAATTCGATGCAGGCTGGACGGATATGGCCCAGTCATTGATGGCTATCCGCAAAACAATCACCGCCTCCGGGCGCATGTTCACTTACACGGCCGGTCGCACAGACGAGACGGGCCATGCCGACCTGGCGTGGGCGCTGTTCCACGCACTGCACAACGAACCCCTTGAAGGGCAGACCACGGCGAATACCGGATTTATGGAGTCCTACTGATGAGCAGACGTAAGCGCGGTACCCAGCTGGCCACCGCTCAGCCAACCATTGAAGGGGACTTGCTGCCGCCTGAGTCCGGGCCGGTTGAAGCGTTCACTTTCGGTGATCCCGCTCCCGTGCTGGATAGCCGGGAGATCCTCGACTACCTGGAGTGCTGGGCCAATGGGCGTTGGTTTGAGACCCCGATGTCCATGGACGGCCTGGCGAAAACGACCCGGGCCAGCGTGTATCTCCAGTCAGGGCTGAACTTCAAGCGCAACATGCTCGCCCGCACGTTCGTTCCCCACCGGCTGTTGAACCGCCAGGCCTTTGAGCAGTTCGCTCTGGACTGGCTCTGGTGTGGCAACTGCTACTTGGAAAAGCGCAGCAACATGCTCCGCAACACCATGGGGCTGCTGCCTCCACTGGCCAAATACATGCGCCGGGGTGTGGACATGGAGACCTATTACCAGGTGCGTGGCTGGAAGGACGAGCACGAGTTTGCCCCTGGTTCGATCTGCCACTTGCGCGAGGCCGATATCAACCAGGAGATCTACGGCCTGCCGGAGTGGCTGGCAGCGCTGCAAAGTGCGTTGCTCAACGAGAGCGCCACGCTGTTCCGGCGCAAGTACTACAACAACGGCAGTCACGCCGGTTTCATCCTGTACATGACCGACGCGGCGCAGAAGGAAGAGGACATCGACTCACTGCGCACCGCGCTGAAGAACTCGAAAGGGCCAGGCAACTTTCGAAATCTGTTCGTGTACGCGCCGGCCGGGAAGAAGGACGGTATTCAGCTCATCCCGGTGAGCGAAGTCGCGGCCAAGGACGAATTCAGCTCGATCAAAAACATCAGCCGTGACGATCTGCTCGCGGCGTTGCGCATTCCACCGCAGTTGATGGGCATCGTGCCGCAGAACGCGGGCGGTTTTGGGTCGTTGCGGGAGGCTGCTGAGGTTTGGGCGGTCAACGAGCTGGAGCCGTTGCAGGCGAGGCTGGCCCAGGTCAACGAGTGGCTGGGTGAAGAGGTTGTCAGCTTCAAGGAGTTTGAGCTTCCTACGGGAGGAAAATAAGCATGGCATAGTTCTAACGTGGGGTTGAGGTGGCATTGTTCGTTCGGAGTACCGACGAAGATAAGCCCAAAAGGTGAACAGTCAGAATTGTTTAGCAAAACCGCGCGATAATGCAAAGGGGACTACTGCCGACAGGACGAAATTTTAGAGGTGCTCTATCTAAACGGCGCCAAAGGAGCGATTCTTGAAAGTTAAAATGGTCGGAATCTTCATTCGACCATTTAATCTTCGAGTCATTGCTTTTGTTTTTGACGCTTCAATAATAGTTGTGGAATGAAATAGAATGCGGAGTAAGCAATGATCGGGAAACAATGAAAAACAAGTAGAATGCCGGAAGAAAATAGTGCGTAGGGAATAATGTGCCTACCTAAGAATCCCCATTTTTGAGTGAGAGTTCCTAGATCGGTTTCCTGCATGTAAAAAGCATAGATGGCAAAAAAAATAAAAGCAGTAATTGAAATTAATATTGCGGAGTATTTCGCGATAGTCATGCTTTCGTATTGGTCAGGGTCAATTATCATGGTTTTGCGAATTTTTATAAAGGTTATAATGGAAAATAGTGGGCCAAAAATACTGATGTAGTTTGTAATCAGCTTAGAGCTAAATGCAGAGCTGGATGTCCAGAATCCCACAAGTCCAAGTAGTTTTTCATTTAGGAAGGTGTCCAACTCCAAATGAAAATTTGTTTCGGGGTTTGTTGGTAGTAAAAATGCAATAATAAAAATTGGGATTATCGTGAGCACGATAAATGCGTATGGCATTTTGATTAATTGTTTAGTTTTTTTGGTCATTGATTTTATATTCCGAGATTGTAAATAGATGGCGCCTTGCCAAATTTCCTAGCAAGGCGCCATCGTATCAGTTAAGAACCAAGTTGTTAATGTTATCTACAGATTTAGCATTGAATAGTGACGCTATGGCAGCCATTAGAACGGCTACCACTACCACTCCAACCGCTGTGCTACTCCACACAGGAGCCGTTAACGCGAAGATCACGGCAAGCAAGGCACCTACGCCGATGCCTAGCGCCATGGCCTCAAGCTCCAGCATTAGCGGTTTCCAAGAGCCAGTTTCAAAACCAACTACAGCCGCTTCTCGAACGGAATTTGCTTGAGAAATGTAGCCTACAACACCAAACGCCTTACCTAGGCGAGTAACGTTGTCTGCAAAAGTCGCCTTGTCTAAAGCCTTGAGCGTATCAACGACAGCTTTTGTATCTCGTGCACTCAGCCTTGTATTTGGATTGGCTCTAACCTTCTCGAACGCTGTCATTGCATCATTGTAGCTGCGAATTTTACTGCCTGAGATGTTCTCTTGCATCTCGAGAGCAATTTTGCTCATGTTTGCGCCATACTTTTGGAGAATGCGTTCACCAGTTGCCGCAGCAAAATTTACAGAGTCGATGTAGTTTTGCTTTTGTTTCTCTTCGCGTTCCCTCTCTTCAGCATCTTTTGCTCGCGCTGACAATTCTTTAAAGGCGTTTGCCGTATTGGTTAGTTGTCGCACTGTTTCTGAATGAAGAAGCGAATCATGATAGTCGGCCCAACGCTTCCCTAGCTCAGTGTTTGTTTGCAAGTCAACCAACTTATGAAGAGCTTCCAGTTCTGGTTTGGACATTGGGGACTTAATGTGAGGACTGTCACGATTTACCGACTTGTATGGTCCGATGGCTGCTGTTTCAAGCTTTATTTTGGCCTCTATTACTTTCAGGTAGTTTTGTAGCGCTTGCGAGTGTGTTGTACCTTCTAAAGATGGTACGGACTTCACAATATGTTCCTGAAGGAAATACGGGAGTAACTGAATCTGAAAGTCCTTTTCGGTATCAATGACAGATAGGCTATTTCCAACCCAAGACGCGGTTTGATCTTGCGCAGAGTTTGGAGCTATTTTAGCTTGGCCGATTTTTTTGGCCAGAAGTGGGAGTTGGTTCACCAAAATGTTATTTTCTAACGAAATTCGCTTTAGTTCCAGGGCTGCTCTATAGGCTGAATCAATCTCCGCAAGAGCTTCGTTAAACTTTGCGGCATGCACCCCCTCATAGATTTTCCGAAATGGCAAATCAACCATCAAGAATAGGGGGTTCAATCCGTAAAGAGCATGCGCTGCTGGGACCTTAGCTTGATACTCATCATTTTTCGATTTAATAACTTTAACAGTTGTTTCGAGATTTTTTTGAGCTTCGTTGATTGGGGAAAGTAAGAGGCCGCCTCGAGCCACCATTTGTTTTTGCTCGATTTCTTTTTTTACTGATTCTGAAAGTTTGTTGAAAACACCAGCATATTCCTCATCAATAACGACTTTCAGGTACTCGTGTTCTCCTACAAAATCATCCCACATGAATGGGGTGAGTGGGTTGAGTTTACCTGAACCCGTCCCCTCCCCCCGACGGGGACCGTCATTCAGTCCCCAAGCCACATTACCCATATACATAGACGTCATCGTGGGTAGGTGACCGGTGATTGGAATTGGACCCAGTAAATATGAGCTCGGACCAGTTTTGATGTGTGGGCCTAAGTACGTTCCAGTGCTAGACATATAAATCCCTTTATTTTGTTGGTAGTGAGTGTGACTGCTTAGAATTAAGCAGTCGCAATACTGTATGCATGAACAGTATTTATGGCAATATCTAACTGATAACTATTCGTATCAAATTATTTCATCCCGATAAGCTCGTTCGTACCTGGCGCGCGCCGTTGTCCCCCCACCACGCCTGCGGGCTAAATGGGTCTCTTTTTCTGCACTTCTGCGGCCCCCTCGCGGCGGCCCAGGCTGGGTGCTTGGCTGGTGTTTTGGAGAGGGCAAAAGCCTGCGGAACCCTGCGAAGGTGCATATTTTTCGCAAGGCTTAAAAGCACGCACGGACAGCTGAATTCAGTAGGTGCCTCGGGAAAAGGGTTAGTTTTTTTTTGAGGGGGGTGTTGTGAGTTGGAAGGCCCGTATTTGTTGGGCTTGAGACATAACTTTGATGGGTTAGGTTGGGTTAGGTTAAAAGTTAGGTGTTCATAAGTATATGTTTTTTAAAGGAATTAATATATTGAATATTTAACATCAATAAGGATTAGGAAATAACCAAACCTAACCGAAGAGCTAACCTTGCCAACCCTTCGGAAAGCCACGACAGACAGGGCTTCCAGAACGACCAGCAAAAAACTAACCTTCCTTACCTCGTTCCCGTGGGTCAACATGAAAACGCCGAGTATGCCTAGGGCGGGGCACTTTTGATGCTGCGAGCTGGATCGCGCAGTACTCACAATCTTTACCTTCACGCGCCCGCCCACTCACTCACACAGCTACAGATGTCGGCGTATCCAGGGGGCATGGATTGGAGCGACAGACACTGGCGAAAAGTGCCGTGGCACAACCTTACGGAGGGGATGGGACGGGCTGTTTCGGAGAGTGGGTGGTACGAAAGTGGTACGTGGTTTTCTTTGGAGTGCTACAGGGCACGTAATACATAGCCTGTAGAGTTAGCAGTTCCAATCCATCATGGGTGCAACGCTGAAGCGACGGGACAGGGCTTGCGGTGGAGCTATGACTGAAGGCATTGGGATCTGGAATGGAGAATGCGAAGGGTGAGCAGTTTATCAGGAACGGGTTTGAGGGGCCGGGTATTGATCGTCTGGCACGAGACTCAGTTTTAAAAATCTGTCCCCTTTTTTCGCGATCCGCCAAAGCAGGAGATCTGCTGCAGTCGAATGTTCGGCAAGCGGCTGACGGAACTGCCCCCAATCAAAGAAGCGGTGGCCACCTACATGATGCGTGCCTCGGAGAAGCTCCGCGTTCAGAACTCGCTGTGCAAGAAGCTGCGCGTGTGCATCCGGACTGGGATGTTCAACCCCGAAGAGGCTAAGTATGCCAACGGAGTGGTGGTGAATATGCCGTATCCGACCGATGACGTGCGTCTTCTGACACAGGCGGCTGTTGATGCGGTCGACCGTATTTACCAGCCAGGCTTTAAATATAGTAAGGCTGAAGTGATGCTGCTCAATCTCTGCCAGCCCGGCGAGTACACCGGTGATATGTTCGCTAATTCGCAGACTGCCGAATCCACTCGGGTGATGACCGTGCTGGACGAGATCAATGGTCGATGGGGGAGGGGAGCGTTGCGGTCAGCCAGCGTGCCCAGCAACCCGGCTTGGGCCATGCGCCGCAGTATGATGAGCCAGAGCTACACCACTAAACTGGATCAGTTGTGGGCAGTAGCGTGTAAATAGCGGTTGGGACGCAGGCAGTGGTGGTCTGATTTTTTTGTGATGATGCCTGTTTCAATTATGAGGTGGCCGGGGAAACCAAAAATAGACACCTCGTAATCGGCTCGGGAAGCTGGAAATCGGAAAGTCGACTCCTGAATCGACCTTTAAATATCGTCACCCAGGCCGGTGTCACTTATTTCACTGCCTTTATAAAAAAAGTGCTTAAGCGTTAATTTTGGCTGTGTTTTCGGCTGAATTAAGGTTTGTGAATGGAGGATCTGAGTCTCGTAGAACGCCTCGCAAATTGTTCCGTGACTCCGGACAAACCAGTGGGTCGCTTCCGGCAAAATTTCTTTAGATAGCGGATGCGCGGCAAGTGGGTTGTGGAATACTTCTAGCTCAGCAGACCAAGGCTCATAACCTTGTGGCCATAGATCACGATATTCAGGGCTAGTCACATCCAGACAGAAAGGCAATCCCTCTAGGGCGCCTGGTGTTCGATCAAAGAACTCCCCAAATCTAATGTTGGAGAAATCATCACTCTGAGTCATCGAAACCAATACTCTCCCAAATTTAGCCAAACTACAGCCGTTGCTGAATATTATTGCCGATAAGCTGGCATTTTCCGGGAAGCGAAAGAGGCCAGCAGGAGTCTTTTGTTTCCCAAGCAAATGTTCGACACTTACGCCTACAGCTTGTTTTTTTCCATCAATTACTTGAGTTGTTGCGTATTCACCGTAGAGGTATGCAATGAGTGCTTGCCTGCTCCAAGTCATGGATCCTTGGGCATGAAAATCAGCGATAGCGAGGGCAAAGGGTTGGCCTACAACATGCGAGAGCTGATCGTATTGTCGCTGAAGCTTGTTGCGAATGGTGTTTGCATAGCGTACTGCAGCTTGCCCTATTACTCTCTCAACCAAATCGGACGGGGGCGGCTCCGACCAAGTGGTCGCATGGTCGTAACGTTCAGTCGGGTTCGTGGTAACAGCCTCTATCCATGCGCACTCACCATTACGCCGTGAAATGCGGAAGTCAGGTGATCGAAATTGCTGGCTGACTAAACGTCCCTGTTCACGAAAACACGCTAGCAGATGAAGTTCCCAGAGGCGGGTGTGCAAATTCTCAGTTTGAAAATCTCTGACCCAGTTGTCATCAGGACGAGGCATTGAGTAGTACAGGTGCCCGATCATCCACGCAGCTTTGTGTCGAGATTTTCTGGAAAGATGCTGGAAAAGAGTGCATGTAGGCAAGTCGGCGCTATCAAAAATATTTGGCCTTCTTGCGGTATTGGGTGGCATCGGCTCACGGGGAGCCCCCTCTTTAAGGAGGGCAGCAATCTTTCGTTCTGCTTCGTCAAAACTATCAAGTCCGGATTCGTCCAAAACCAAAGTCCAAACTAGGTCCACCCGCTGTCGCATTGCAATGCAACCAAATGTATTAGCATCTTCGTCGAGTGTCAGAACACCCCATGAGCGTCCATCATCCGTCCTCCACCCGGTATAGGGCATGTGATTGACGAAGCTCAGCCCCCAGGGCAAGGAAAGGGCATAGAGGTCAAACATGGATTGCGTGATCGGTTTCATAAAACGTGTGCCGTCCCTGCAGTTTAAGCAATTTCCTAACGCTGAAAATGGGTAAAAACTATGATCAGCAGGATGAATTAGGCCGTTGATTTAATTTTTTGCGCTGGTTTCTTTGCATTTTGATAACAAACGTTCTATTGATTTGTCATATAAGCTATTTTCTATGTCAATGTCTCTGCGCACTCGATTAGCGCTTTCAAGATACTTTTCTTGATAGGGGCTAATTAACATTCTGTCGCTTGCCTGAGCTTCGAACTCCATTATTTTATTTTGCAATGAAGCAACTCGTTTGTCATGTGATTCGGCTAATATCGGAAGACCATCTATTTTGCAATCAAAACTAATGGTTTGAGGTGCGGAAGATGTTTGGTTTGCTGAAGAAAATATGAATTTCATGCTAGAAATACCGGCAGCGAAACCCAATATTGCGAGGGTGGAGCCAAATATTACAACATGATTTTCAAATTTTTCCTTTAACGATTTTGATTCCGTTTTTTGTGGGGTTAAATCTGTGATCTCAGGTTTTTTTGCAGCGGACTCCAGTTTTGCTAATGTCGTTGCTTGATTGGCAATGCCTACGGCGTTGTTCATGTTTGTCGTTGCATCTACTAAATTGCCCGTTCGGTATAGTACAGTTGCGTTTGTTACGGCTTGAGTAAATTCGGTTAGATATTTTTTGTTGAATGATATTAGTGGGCGAACTGCATCACTCCATACTTCAAATTCTTCGAGGGACTTGAATTGAGGTTTTTGACTGCGCTCTTTGCTTAGCTTTTGTAGTTGCTCCGCGATATTCATTTTTTATAGCTGCCAGTTTTCATTTGGGGGAGTGCTTTCTTATGCGTTAAAAGTTTGTTTTTTCAAAAATCTATGATTGCTATGAGTTTCTTTAACCGCTTCGACCCTACATTAATTTTAATGGATACCGGACTGGTGATGGCTAAATGGTATCCCTCAGTTAGTACCTTAAGGACCCTTGCATGAGATGTCTATCTTTTGCAGCTTGTTAGAGTTTGAGACGTTCCTAGCGGGGGGGCTTCGGAGACGGGTCATTCTAACCAGCATACGCGTGGCTGCGCCCCAAAAGTCCCACATACCCTACACAATCAGGGTGTGTAGCACGCGGCGCTGGACCAAATTTTGAAACCCAGTCAAGCTCCGATTTTCTACATGGACCATTCGAAAATGAAAGCGTTGATAGTCCCTGAAAGCATGAAGCTGGCTTCAATTTGGGTGGTATGGAGTTTTATCTCGGTGGGCATTTTGGGCTGGACTCTCTGGGTGGTTATAGAAGCTGTCGGATCGCCTGAAAGCATGAGTGCATGGGTGCAAGCCATAGGAAGCATCGGCGCGATTTTAGCCGCAGTCGCGATTGCGCGTCGGGGAGTGATGCAACAAAAAGAGGACAAGCTATTTGAGGGCTACGGCTATATGGAGAAGGCTTTCGGAGTCGCTGCATATGCGAGCGAAGTGATTGCGGGAGCAAGTCAGTACATCTTGCAGGGGGTGCCCACCCCGCCGATGCTGAAATATCACTCAAATTTGTTGGAAATATGTCTTGAGGACTTAAAAGAAATTGAATATACCCGCCTCGAAGATTTAGACGTTGCAAATGCATTCCTCTCGCTCAAACGTAGTGTCAATTTGACACGATCTGCAATATTGCTGCAGCTCGAAACCAACGGAGGGTTTGCTAAAAGCCAAGTCGCGGCTTGGGGGCAAAACGCAGATAGAGAAGCAAAAACAATGAGTGCTGCGATAGTCCGTTATTTGGGAAGGCATCCTTGGTTACTTGATGAGGCTTATGCACATCACCAAAGCCGGCGTTCTTGAATAAGAGTTAGATGTGATGCTGCACGCAACAAAAAATTATTAGCCGAATGTGGTGCTGCTATATGGATAGGGCTTATCCATTAACTCTCAAAATGGCTAGTCCTAAGGGCGCAGAAGTGCTCCTCGCCGGGATTATTTTTTAAGTCAGTTGCATCTCATATCGCCATTCCAAATCGCTTGCTTAAAATTTGCTACATTCGGTTATCTCGGATCAATAAATGCCAAGGAATTAAGCCTTTGAAGCGAGCTGTAGGTCCAGTCCATCATCGGAGCAACGGAGAAGCGACGGGAGAACGATGGCGTTGGTGCTATAGGTGAGGACATTAGGGTCTGAGATGGATAAGGCGAAGGGCGGACAGTTTAACAGGAATGGGCGTGGTGCCGTGGTGGCCAGTGCCAGAGCTCCAGCCACCCTGGCACGGTTTTCAGCTTATTTCTTCTTTTTGTCGGGCGCCTGAGTCAGCGCCGAAGCCGCCACAGATTTCACATCCGGCGGAGTGGTGGGATCCGCCAGCAGCTTGGCTGCTTTTGAAGCGACGCTTTCACTGGTTTTTTCGTCTTTAGCCATTATTGAGCTTCCCTCTACGTAGGCCGCAGGCTCATCTGAATTGATGCCTGGTCGGCTTTAATATGTAGGGGCTAACCGTTGATATCGCCAATCAGAATATGTGCCGGGATAATTCGTCGCCAAAACGACATCAACCTGAACCGATCCTGTCCTACGGCAAAGTTTCATAATTCTCACCGGCATTGAGGCCTACGCTCAGCCCATAAGCCCAAAGGGAACTGAAAAAATGATCTCCAATCTCGTCAAAGTCGTGATGGTCGCAGGCACGTTGCTCTTGGCCGCTTGTTCGTCGGGTTCATCTGGCATGAGTAGCGACCTGAGCAGCGACCCTTGTTATTCAGGGGGATGCCAAGCGTTTGGCGACCACAGCCCCAGCAAGGCCGCCAAGATGAATTTTGGCGGCAACGCGCTGGGGAGCAGTTACGGGGAGTATGGTTCGGGGTTGATGCATGATGACTGACTGAGCGGGTGGGGCAGCCATTTACTCAGTGACTGACCCACCGCTTTCGCGAGCAAGCCCGCTCCCACATTGGATCGTGGGAGGGCGTTAGTGACCGCCTTTCATGCGGCGGGCGATCAGGTAGATGCCCAAGCCCACCAGTGCCGTGGCAGCGCCGATGTAACCCGTGCTGGTCCACCCATATCCCGCCGTAATCGCCATCCCACCCAGCCACGGCCCCAGCGCATTCGCCAGGTTGAACGCCGCGTGGTTGGACGCCGCCGCCAGGCTCGGTGCCTCATGCGCAATGTCCATCAAGCGGATTTGCAGCGGCGCGGCCATGGCGATCATGGTGCCGACCAGGCCAATACCCAGCAGTACGCCCCACAGCGAACTCGCGGCGAAGGTGAAGAAAATCAGCACGGCCATCGACCACACCATAATCCAGCCCACTGCGCGAAATTGCAGGCGATCGAACAGCTTGCCGCCGGCGATGTTGCCGATGATGCCGCCTACGCCAAACGCGGCCAGACCGAAGGGAATCCACTGCGGCGAGACTTTGGTCACTTCGAGCATGGTCGGCGCCAGGTAGCTGAACACGCAAAACATCCCGGCAAAACCAATAGCACCAATGGACAGCGCCATCCACACCTGCGGTTTGGTGAAAGCGCGCAGTTCTTTGCGCGGGTCGCTGCGGGGTTCGTCGTGGCGATCCGGCACGAATTGCCAGACCAGCGCGATGGTGCACAGGGCGATAGCACTGACCAGCGCGAACGCCGAGCGCCAGCCAAAGTGTTGACCGAGGAAGGTCGCGATGGGGTTGCCGAGCAGCATGGCCAGGGTCAGGCCCATCATCACGCGGGCGACGGCGCCAGCACGTTTGTCGTTGGGCACCATGCTGGAGGCGACCACGGCGGCGATGCCGAAGTAGGCGCCGTGGGGCAGGCCGCTGATAAAGCGGAAAGCCACCAGCGAACCGAAGGTCGGGGTAAACGCCGTGGCGAGGTTGCCCAGGGCATAAAGGCCCATCAGCAATAGCAGCATGTGTTTACGCAGCAACTTGGCGCCGAGGATCGCCAGCAGCGGGGCGCCGACCATCACGCCCAGCGCGTAGGCGCTGATGGCGTGGCCCACTTGCGGTTCGCTGAGATTGAGGTTGTGGGCGATGTCGGGCATCAGCCCCATGATGGCGAATTCGCCGGTGCCGATCGCAAAGGCGCCCACGGCCATGGCCGCTTCCATTTTGGCGGCGCTGCGCGCGGGCAGCACGTGCCCGGGTGTTTGCTGGATAGTCATGGGTAACTCTGTTTGATGAAGTGCACGAAGGACAGCCGCCGATGCTACGCAAGCAGCGACGAAGGTGTCTAGAACAGCGTGTTGCGCGAGAGTTCCATCGGCGCAAGCAGTGCGGGGCTTTGAGATCCGTCTTATTCAACTACCCTCTCGCCACGCTTACTCTTTTGGCGATGAAGCTCAAACATTTCCTGCAACCACTCGACTCTTCTTTTTCGACGCCCAAGGCCGCGCGCAAGTTGTTGCGGCTGTTTGCCCTGGCATTGGTGCTCGGCGTGTATGTGGGTGCCTACAGCTACTTGCGTGCGGCGTTGAATGAGGAAATTTCGCTACGGCGCAGTTATATGAATGAGGCGATTTCCGATGCGCAGAGTTTTTTTGTCAGCCGCCAGACGCTGCTCAAAAGCCTCGGCCTGTCGACGGTTCGTCATGTCACGCCACCCGTGGGCAACCTCAATAATGTGCCGGCCGAAGAGTTGCACATCACCTTGGGCGAGGCGGGCAATATCTGGAGCCTTTGGCTGACTAGGCGCCTGCTTGATTACCTGCAGGTCAACCAGGTCAACCTGATCTACGTCGCGCAGCGCGCCGAGCCGGTGGTGGAGCGCCTGTTTACCGTTGGGGCGGCCCCGGAGAATGTGCCGCAGCCGGTATTGCAGCGGTTGATGGCGGTGGACACCGGCAAGGTCTCGGTCAGCGATGAGTTGTGGCTGACTGAGCAGAGCCGCCTGGATTCACCGCTATACATCTTCACCCGCCTCGACGACCGTAGCCCCACGTCGGGTTGGCTCGGGCTGGAGGTGGACGGCCCGGACCTGATCAACGCCCTGCAGCATGAAAAAGCCGGGGACTTCATGTTGCTTGACGGCGCCGGGCAGCTGATTTTCAGCAGCACGCCTCATCAACCCTCGGCTGCGCAGGTGCTGCGCCAGTATCACGCCACGGCCAGCTTTGGTTGGGAAGGCAGCCGCTGGCTGCCGGATCGCTTGGCCATTCGCAAGCACCTGGGTTACTCCCAGTGGCAGATCGTCTACAGCCTGGAGCTGAGTTCACTGTTGCCCAGCCTGGCCATGCCGTTGCTGCTGTGCCTGCTGTTGTGCGCAGCGGCCAGCTTGTTGATGGTGCGGTTGGTGCGGCGCATCGATCAGCGTTTGATTATCCCGGCAGCCAATCGCATCGAAGCGCTGGTGGAGAGTGAGGCATTCAGCAGCGCGGTGATTCGTATCGCGCCAGTGGCCTTGTGCGTGCTGCGCCGCAGCGACGGCGAGGTAGTGTTGGAAAACCCCCTGTCCCGGCAATGGCTGGGCAACGGCCACGAGCGCCAGCAACTGTGTCACGGCTGGATTCGCCGCGCGTTCGATGAGTCGGAACAAAGCAGCACCGACGAGCTGCAAATGGCCGACGGTCGTCACCTGTACTTGAGTTTCGCGCCAACCCGTTACCAGCGTGAGGAGGTGCTGATCTGCGCCTTCAGCGACATCACCGAACGCAAGCAGGTGGAGTTGGCCCTGCAGCAGGCGCGCACGCTGGCGGACGCGGCGAATGAGGCCAAGACCCTGTTCCTGGCAACCATGAGCCATGAAATCCGCACGCCATTGTATGGCGTGCTGGGCACCCTGGAATTGCTTGCGCGCACCGACCTTAACAGCCAGCAGCGTGGCTACCTGAATGCCATCGAGGGCTCGTCGGCGAACTTGCTGCAAATGATCTGCGATGTGCTGGACGTGTCGAAAATCGAAGCGGGACAACTGTCCCTAGAGTTCAGCACGTTCTCACCGATCGAGTTGGTGCAGGAAGTGATCCAGGGCTACGCAGGCGCCGCCCAAAGCAAGGGCCTGCAGTTGTTCGCCTGCCTCGACCCGCAGTTGCCCGACCACGTGAGCGGGGATGTCACACGCATCCGCCAGATCCTGAATAACCTGCTGAACAACGCGCTGAAATTCACCGAAAGCGGCCGGATTGTCTTGCGTCTGCGCCTGGAAAGCCGTGAAGGCGAGCGCACGATGTTGCAGTGGCAGGTAGTCGACACCGGCAAGGGCATCGCCGAGGAGGACCAGCGGTACCTGTTCGAGCCGTTCTTCCAGGTCAGCGGCAATGCGAATGTGGTCGCCGGCAGCGGCCTGGGCTTGTCGATCTGCAAGCGCCTGATGCACTTGATGAACGGCACCTTGCGGGTGGTCAGCGAACCGGGCCTGGGCAGCAGCTTTTCCTTCACCTTGCCGCTGGAGCAAGTCAACGACGACGACCAGGCTCCCTGGGCGCAGCCGCTGCTCGGCGAGCGGGTGTATGTGGTGTCGCCGGTGCGTGAGCTGGCGGAAAGTGTTGGCGGCTGGTTGCGTCGCTGGGGCGCGCGCGCGCAACTCGGTGCGCCGGAGTCCGCCGAGGCCGACCCCGGCGCGGTATTGGTCGAGCTGTATCCCGGCCCGACCGAGCCCGACCAGTTGCTGCATTGGTCCGGGCCGCGGGTGATGGCCGCGGTCGACGAGCATGGCGCTTATCCCTGGCAGATCGGCCTGAACAACCTGCAGGCGCTCAACCGCGCGGTCAGCCGCGCCCAGGGCAGCGAAGAGTTGTTGTCGCCGAGGATCAGCGAGAAGCCCACCGAGTTCAGCCTCAACCTGCGCCTGCTGGTGGCCGAAGACAACCTGATCAACCAGTTGATCCTGCGCGACCAGTTGGAAGAGCTCGGCTGCAGCGTGGTGCTGGCCGGCGACGGCATTGAAGCGCTGTCATTGTGGGGTGATACCGCGTTCGACATGATTCTCACCGACGTCAACATGCCACGCATGAACGGCTATGAACTCACCGAACAACTGCGTCGCCTGGGTTGCTCACTGCCGATCATCGGGGCCACCGCCAACGCGATGCTCGACGAAGCCGAGCGCTGCCTGAACGCTGGCATGGATCATTGCCTGGTCAAGCCGTTCACCCTGCGCGCCCTCTACCAGTGCCTGCATCGCTATCAGAGGAGGGTGCTTTGAGCGCCTATCGCGTACTCATCGTGGAAGACCATCCTTTCCAGCATGAGTACTTGATCAACGTCTTCCAGGCCATCGGCGGGTTTGACGTCGATGTGGTCTGGGATGGCGCCACCGCGCTGCAACGCCTGGCCCGACAGCGCTACGATCTGCTGCTCAGCGACTTGATGATGCCGGGGATGGACGGTGTGCAACTGATCCAGCACTTGGCCCGCATGCACGCGCCGCCTGCGCTGGCGCTGATGAGCGTGGCGTCGCGGCGCATGTTGGTGGGCGCCGGGCAGGTGGCCGGGAACCTCGGCCTGACCGTCGCCGGGCTAATCTCCAAGCCGGTGCGCGAACGCGAGGTGCGCACCCTGCGCGATTGCCTCGACAAACTCGCCGAGCAGGCGCGCACGCCGTGTTGCCACCGGGGTGTCAGCCATGCCCGGGAGAACCTTGAGCGCGCCTTGGCCAATGGTGAAATCCAGGCGTGGTTCCAGCCGAAAAAATCCCTGCATGACGGGCGCATCGTGGGCGCCGAAGCCCTGGCACGCTGGGTGCACCCGGTGGAAGGGTTATTGATGCCCGGCGCGTTTCTTGACGACATCGAGCGCCTTGACCTGGAAACCCGCTTGCTCACCTGCATTCTCGGCCAAACCCTCATCGCCCAGGCCCAGTGGGCGCAACTCGGTTACCGGCTGCCGGTGTCGATCAACCTGCCCACGCATTTGCTCGACCAGAGCGACCTGGTCGACCGCCTGCTTGCCCAGGTGCAAAGCCGCGACGCCGAACCCCGGCAAATTACCTTCGAATTGATGGAAAGCTCCACCACACGGCTGCCCAGTAACTACTACGCTGGAGCATGTCGCTTGCGCATGATGGGCTTTGGGTTGGCGCAGGATGACTTCGGCAAGGGGTTCAGTTCCTACTTCAACCTGGTGTCGACGCCGTTCAACGAGGTCAAGATCGACCGGTCACTGGTGCATGGCTGTGCCGAGAACGAAAGCCTGGCGTCGGCCTTGCAAAGCATTGTCGAGCTGGGCCGCAAACTCGGGCTGACCACCATCGCCGAGGGCGCCGAGACCCAGGCGGAGCTGGCGGTGTTGCGGCGTATCCGCTGCGATCAGGTGCAGGGTTTCCTGATCTCCCATGCCGTGGCGGCGGAAAAATTCAGCGCCCTGTTAATCGAGGATGGCCCTGCGCCAGCACTTATGTGAGTGGCCAGGGTCACACAGTCAAGAAGCCCGAAGGAAGGGTCGCCCGGTCAGCCGGGCGTTATTGGCCAATGCCGGGATCAAGCATAGGCCCCATATCCTGATTCAGGCTTCTGCGGTACTGACGATGAAACATGCAAGTCTGCGCCTGGACAAGCTGGCGCAAAGCTCTCAACGCTTGAACAAAGCCCTGTTATTGCTCACGGGGCTCGCCTTGTTGCTGTCCAGCAGTTGCTATTGGGCGGTGTCGCGGTTGCTCGACGCTGAACAGGAAAAGGTCGAGTTCCACTTCGCCCGCGTGGTGGAGATCATCCATGAGCACGAGGCGTTCCTGCGCAACGTGGCCAGTGGCTACAGCCGCAGCAACGCGCCGCCGCTGCCGGCCGTGCAGTCGACCTCGGTGGTGGAGTTGCAGCACGAAGGCGGGCAGGTGGTGTTGCAGGCCAAGGGGTTTGCGATGTCGCTACCCTTCACCTTGTCCCACGCCGAGACGTTCTCGGCGGATGACACGCGCCGGGCACTGGCGTTTGGCGTGCAACTGACTGACTACTACGGCGGCTACTGGGCCAGCTCGTTTTACGCCTCGCCGCAGCTGTTCGTGTTCACCCCCAATGCCGTCGCCAGCCTGGCCGTGCCCGGCGTGGGCGGCTTGCGCCAGCACCAGCCATTGTTGCGCGAGCAGTACCGCGACGTGGTGAGCCGCTTGCAGCAACTGCAACAGAGCCAAAGCCTCCTGCTGACCGACAGCCGCGTGCGCTGGATGCGTGCGCCGCCGCAGTTGTACCAGAACAGCCGCAGCGTGGTCGCGATGATCGGCCTCGACGCGCCTGCCGCCGTATTGCCGGCCAATCAGCCTCAGGGCCTGCTCACGCTGGCGGCGGTGGTGGACACCTCGCAGGTCGACGAAATCGAGCGAGTACTGCAACTGTCGGTCTACAACCAGTTCACCCTGATCTCGCCCCAGGGCGACGTGTTGCTCGGCAGCCTCGGCGATGAACACATGGCGCCCCTGGGCCTGAGCTTCAACAGCCAGGGTTTGCGCTTCAAGATGCTCAGCGAGGGTGGCGAGCACTGGACCGGCCTGTACGCCATCAGCTATCAGGATTTCCTGCGCTACGCCAAATGGCCGCTGCTGGGCCTTGGCCTGACGTTTCTGGCGGCCGTGCTGCTGGGCTGGTGGATCAACCATTGGTACAAGACCCGCATCGTCAGCCCGGCGCAACGCGCGCAGGAGCGTCTGTTCGAGAGCGAGGCATTCAACCGCATCATGCTGCACAACGCCCCGGTGGGATTGTGCGTAGTGCGCCGCAGCGATCACCAGTTACTCCTGGAAAACCAGCGCGCGCTGCAATTGCAGGGCACCGCACCGCTGCTCGACGTGCTCAAGGCCAACGATGGCCCGGACACCCCCGGCGAGATGTGCCTGGCGGTGGAGGGGCGGTACTTGCAGGTCGTGGTGGTGGCGGCGCGGTACGAAGGTGAGGACGTGTTCCTCTGCGGCTGCACCGACATCACCCGACACGTGGACGAAGCCCAGTTGCTGACCCAGGCGCGCCAGGAAGCCACCGAAGCCAACGAGGCCAAAACCGTGTTCCTGGCAACCATGAGCCATGAAATCCGCACCCCGCTGTACGGCGTGCTCGGCAATCTGGAACTGATGGCCCTGACCGACATGAGCGAGCGCCAGCGCCACTACCTGGAAATTATCCAGGGTTCGTCCACTGTGCTGTTCCAGTTGATCAGCAACGTACTGGATGTATCGAAAATCGAATCCGGGCAAATGGCCGTGGAAGCGGCGCCGTTCAGCCCGGGCCAGTTGGTGGCGGAATCGGTGTTGGCGTTCAGCGCGACCGCGCGCAATAAAGGCTTGCAGATCGATGCCGAGATCGACCCGCTGCTACCGCCGCAACTGCTTGGCGATGCTGGCCGCATCCGGCAGGTCCTGCATAACCTGCTGGGCAACGCGATCAAGTTCACCGACTCCGGGCGCGTGCGTTTGCGCCTGATGGTGCAGCAACTACTTGACGATAAAGTGACCCTGCAATGGCAGGTCACTGACACCGGCGTGGGCATTCCGGAAAAGGCGCTGGACCAGTTGTTCAAGCCGTTTTATCAGGTAGCGGGCGACCAGGACGGCAATGGCGCCGGCCTGGGCCTGTCTATCTGCTCGCGCTTGAGTGAGTTGATGGGCGGCAGCATGCGCGTGGTCAGCGAGCCAGGGTTGGGCAGCAGTTTTTCGCTGTTCATCACCTTGCCGGTGCTTCAGGAAACCCTGCCCTCTGCGGAACAACCGCCGATGCCGCCGTGCCTGGACGCACCGTGCCTGAACGTGCGCGTGCTGGTCGCCGAAGACAACCCGGTCAGCCAGGCCGTGCTGCAAGAACAGCTCGAGGCCCTTGGCGCCCACCCCACCGTAGCGCGTGACGGCGAGCATGCGCTGCAAATCTGGGGTTCGCAGCCGTTCGACCTGGTGATCACCGACATCAATATGCCGCGCCTCAACGGCTACGACCTGGCCCGCGCGTTGCGTGAACAAGGCGTCCAGGTGCCGATCATCGGCGTCACCGCCAATGCCCTGCGCGAGGAGGGCGAGCGTTGCCTGGCGGTGGGCATGAACGCGTGGGTGGTCAAACCGCTGAGCCTGAGCATGCTGCGCCAGGCGTTAATGGCGCACTGCCGGCGAGCCACGGCCTTGCCGGTGGTGCAGGTGGACCGGGACCGCGAAGGCTGGATCGAGCTTTCCCCGGCCATGCGCCAACTGATGGCCGACACGTTGCTGGTGGATGTGCAGCAGATCGAACAAGGCCTGACGGCCGGCGATGCCACCCTCGTACGTGAGCGTTTGCACAGCCTCAACGGCGCGCTGGCCAGTGTGCGTGCCGGGGAACTGTCCAGCGCTTGTCAGGCATGGGAGAACACCCTGTACGACGCACCGCTGGATACATACGCCACCACGCAGATTCGAGGCGTGTGCGCACGGCTTACAGCGGTTGCGCAGTGCTTGCTGGCAGAGTCGCAAACTTGATGAAAGCCCATTACAAGGAAGATAAAGAATGCGAGAAATGAACGTTGTGATCGCCGATGACCACCCGATCGTACTGGTGGGCGTGCGCGAAATTGTGCAGCGTGATTCACGCTACAGCCTGGTGGGCGAGGCGGTCAGTTCCAGTCAACTGATCGAGCAGTTGCGCAAGCACCGGCCGCAAGTCCTGATCACCGATTTCAACATGCCGGGTGACGACACCTATGGCGATGGGTTGAAGCTGATCGAGTACATCCTGCGTCACTTTCCCGCGACCCAGGTGCTGGTGCTGACCATGATTTCCAACAGCCTGATTCTCACCCGCTTGCAGGAATTGGGTGTGGCCGGGGTGATCCAGAAGAACCACCTGCACGGCGAGATCGAAAAGGCCCTCGGCGCGATCAGTGCCCAGCGCAGTTACCGCGCACCGGAGCCCGCCGCGACTTCGGTCTTGGCCAATGTGACCCAGGTGCAGGCGCGCTTCCAGAGCCTGTCGCCACGGGAGATGGAAGTGCTGCGTTTATTCGTGACGGGCATGAGCGTGAGCGATATCGCGCGGCAGTTGAGCCGCAGCAACAAGACCGTCAGCGCGCAGAAGATTTCGGCCATGCGCAAGCTGGAGGTGGACAGTGACCAGGCGCTGCTGACCTATTGCATCGAAGCCCGGCAGTTTCAGTAATCAGCGGTACGTCATCTGCATCAACAGGGTGGCTTTGTAGCTACCCGCCTCGGGCAGCTCGCCCAGGGACACGGGCTTGACGCGCAGGGTCAGCGCCAACGGTTCGTCTTCTACCGGCCAGGTGCCGGTTTGGCCCAGGCCGATCCCCGGCTTGTCGGTCTTGTCACGCAATTGCACCTGCAACCCCAGGGATGGGAGATTGGTGAGCAGCACCGGGCTGACGGTGAGGGCCCGGGCCATGCCCGCCGACAAACTCAGCTCGACCTGAGCGCCCGCCTGACAGTCGAAGACCAGCGGCACATCGGTGGCAACGGTGCTGCCGTCGGCCAACTGGTTGAGGTTGACCTTGCCCAGGTCCACCTGTTGCGTACTCGGAAACCTTGCGGTGCACGGCGGTGCGGTCAGCTTGCCGCTGACGTCGATCTGCGCTTCCTCCGCCGCTTGCGCAAGGGCGGTGCTGGCTACGGCCAGCAGCATCCAGGCGAGCGCTTTCATAGGTAATTGAGGGTCATGACCATCGACGAGGTGAACGCGCCCGGCGCCAGCGTGCCGCGTTCGACCAGTTGCGCCTTGAGGCTGATATCCACGTCGCCGCTGAGGTTGGTGTATTTCTTGACGGTGCCATTGAGGTTTGCCGCCGTGTTGTCCGCCCACAGCAACGACACACCGAGGTTATCCGCCGTGGTCTTGGCCACGGTGGAGGTGTAGGTGCCGTTATTGGACGTGAAGCTGACATTTAGCGAAGAACCCGACGAGCACTTCAAGCGCACCGGCACTTCCACAGTGCCGGTGGTCGCCACCTGGTCAGTACGCACGTCGCCAAATGCGGCGGTCAGGGTTGTGCCGGTACTCAATACGCACGGTGGGCGGGTGAGGGTGCCGCTGACGGTGATATTCACCACGTCGGCAGCGTGAGCGGTGCTGCTGAGCAGCATCAGGGCGAGCAGTGGAGTTTTCATGGCAAGGCCCTCATTGATAGTCGATGTTCAGCGTGTATTGGCTCTGAAACGCACCCGTCGGTGATTGCCCGGCCGCCAGTTGTGGCTTGAAGCTCAGGTTTACGTCATTGCTGCCCACGCGTAACTGCATAAAGCGCGGGGTAGTGAAGTTCACCGGGTTCAGGGTGTCGGTCCACAGCGCCTGCATGTTCAAACCTGCCAGCGAGGTGCGCGTCACACCGGTAGTAGGGCTGACTACCGTCTGGTTTGGAAGCAGGTAGACGTTGGCTCGCATCTGCGCCGAGCATTTAATTGACACTGTGGTCGACTGCATCTGGTTATTGAGGTCGCTGTTGCTGATAGAGCCGAAGCGCAGGTTGACGCTGCCGGGTGAACTCAGGCTGCAGGCAGGCGGGACTACGGTGTATGAAAACCCTGTGTTAAGAAACCACTCGCCATAACCCAGCCAGTTTTCCGAGGTAACGCCCAGCAACACCCCTATCCAACGTGTGCCTGCAGTTTGGGGTGCTGTGCCCACCAGAATGTAGCGGTAAGGCACCACAGTATTAAGGGGTAGAGGCCGGCAGTAGCCGCCCAGGCAATTGCGGCTGTATTGGCCGATATCCAGATCGTATAAATAGATGTTGTTATACGGGTCGGACCATCTCAACGGGGCTTGATTCGGGCCGCTCATGTAGTTGATTCGCGTATTTAAACCGGCTGAATAGGGGAATGCGCGGCGAACGGTGCACGTGCCCTCGAAGACGATCCTGATCGCCTGGCCCGGTGTAAACGTGTAGCCGCCGCTCGGAACGCCTGGCACTGTGCAGTTGAGATTCCCTTCGACCAACGCTTGCGCCTGTTGTGAAAGGCAGCTCAATACTGCGCACAACAGCGCAAGCATCAGCCGTCCACGCACCTTATGTGTTGCTTTAACGATCATGTCAGGAATCCTTGGCACCCGACCCACCGGCCGCGCGCTCACATTGAATATTCATTTGGGTGATGCCGCCGTCGGCAGGCGCTGTTTCGTCCAGCTTCAATTCACGGCTGCACCACGGCTGGCCGTCGACGCTGACCAACAACCGCGCCTCGGGCGGCACGCCGTTCAGGAACGCGCGGCCTTTGTCGGCCACCAGGGTGTTGCCGAGGGCGCGGCCATCCGGGGCAAACAATTCGGCGCGGGCGGCAAACGGCGCTGCTTCGCCAAGGGTGTCGCTGATGCGAAACAGGATGCGTTGGCCGCGCCGGGTGTCGAAGTCGGCCAGTACAAACGCGCCGCGGTTTGGCGTGACTTCCTGCACCGGCTCGGCGATGTCGACGTCAGACGGCATCGACTGGGTGTCCAGCGACACGCGGTTTTTGCGATAGGGCAGGGCCTGCGGCACCACGGTGTAGCCATTGCTGTTGGTGCGCACACCGCGCTTGTTGCTGATGCCCACGTCGGCGGCGCCCGGTGTGGCGACGATCACATTGGTTTCGCCCAATGGCTGGCTGAACATCAGGTTGCTGCCATACGCCACCACCGAACCTTCGACGCCCATGTCCAGTTGGCGGCTGCCGGTGGTCTCGTTATAGGCACCGCGCACAATCGCGTTGGGCGCGTCGTATTGCGCGGCGAAGGTGCCGCCGGTCTGGCGTTGCGCGCCGCTGACTTGCTGCGACACACCCGCGCTGTAGGCCAGCGTATCGTCCTCGAACGCGTTGCCGCTCAGGGTCGCGGTGCGTGATGCCGAGCCCCGCACGCTCTGGTTCATGTTGGCCGTAACGCGCTGGCTGCGCGTGCCGCCCAGGGGCATGCTGATGCTCAGGGACAGGCTGCGGTCGTCGCTGTTGGCGCCTTTGTTCAGGCCCAGCCCAAGGGAGTAGGAAATGTCCCCGACGCTCGCGCTGTATCCCAATTGGATCGAGGTGTCGGCCTTGCTCTTGTCCCAGTAGGCGGTTTTCGACACGTTGGCATAGACCCCGCCGTAGCCGCCCAATTGTTGCGACACGTTGGCGGTGAAGTTGCTTTTCATGTGGCCGCTGCGGTACGTGTCCAGGGTTTGCTCGGTGCTGCGGCTGTTCAGCGCTTCGTTGAACGAGTAGTAGCCGCCGGTGGAGTAGCGGTAGCCGATCAGGCTGAAGTTGGTGTCGGTGGCCGCCAGGGACTTGGAATAGCGAAAGCGAAACGACTGGCCGCTGGACGTGGTTTTCTCCCGGCCCACGGCGTCGCTGCGGGCGTGGGTCACGTCCACCGAGATCGCGCCAAAGCCGGCAAAGTCGTGGGCAAAACCCAGCAGGCCGGCGTTGTATTGATTACTCAGCAGGCTGCCGCCAAACAGCGTGGTGCTGCCGCTCAAACCGCGTCGTAGGGAGGCCTGGATAAATGTTGGGGTTTGCTGCACAAAGGACGATTGCGCCGGGCGGTATTGGCCGGCGAATACCGAATAGCTTTGCTGGCCTTCGCGCAGCATGTAGGGCACCGACGAGAACGACTGGGTGTAGACCTGGCGCTGGCCGTCCGGGCCTTCCACGGTGACTTCGATGTCGCCATTGCTGGCGGTGGGGTACAGGTCGGTCAAGGCGAACGGCCCCGACGGCACCCATTGCTCATGGATCACATAGCCGCGCTGGCGGATGATCACCCGCGAGCGGCCATTGGCAATGCCGCGAATCACCGGGGCGAATTCGCGGGCCTGGTCGGGCAGCATGTCCAGATCAGAGGCGATGCCCAGCCCGCGATAGGGGATCGCGTCAAACAGGTCGCCTTCGGTGGTGGAATCGCCCAGGGTGGCGATCGCCATCATATTGCCCATGTCGCGCTGGGCGTAGGTTTCCAGCGACTCCCAGCGCCCGGGCGTGGTGCTGCCTTTTTGCCAGGTCGAAAAATTGCGCAGGCGCCAGGCCCCGGCATTCACGCCGCTCCTCAGGCTGCCGAACTGGTCCTGGCGGCGGCCGGTATCGGACTCCACGGTGCTGCCGGTGAAGCTGTAGTTGGTGAAGGCCACCTGTTCGCCGTTACTCCATTGCCGACGGCGCACTTCAAAAGGGATGCTGCCCAGGTAGGCCTGTGGGATTTCAATCGACAGGATCTGGCGGTTGAAGTCGTAGTCGTAGCTCACGCCGGCCAGGCCCTGATCGAACGCAATGCAGGTGGGGTCGGCGTCGGTGCGGTTTTGCAGGGCCGTGTCGGCCACGCCCTGGGCGCGGAAGAACTCGACATCCAGGCAGGGGAACAGGCCGGTGCTCGAGCGTTCCTGGGTGCCGGTGGCGCGGATGAAACGCACATCACGCTGTTCGATCGAGCGCTGGTTGAGCTGGATATCCACCCGGTAAATCCCCGGCAACTGGCCGTCGCTCATGGCGCTGACCTGTTGTTTCACAGCGGCCGAACTCTGCCCGCCGCCGATTTCGAGAAACGACGCATCGAACTCGTAGCCGGCGTGTGCGGGGGCCAGGTGCAAGGCGGCGGCGGCCACGAGCGGGCAGCCGAAAGCCTTCACGGCCCGACGGCGCATGAATGGGAATGAACGGAGCATGGTCGTTCCTGAAAAGGCGTTCCGGGGTTGTCGCGTGGGTATCAGTGAATGCGGATGACGGGGGCGGTCACGATGCTGCCGTAGTCATCGATGTAGCTCAGTTGCACTTCATCGCCGGCCTTTGCCTGGATCGGCAGCTCACGCGCTTCGCCTGGGCGCAGCACATCCGGCGCCTGGGTGATCGGCAGGCCGTTGAGCTTCAGTTCGCTGACCACCACGTGCAGCTTGGAGGCGTTATTGACGGCCAATGCACCCGCTTGGGCCTTCCAGTTCACTTGCGCCACCGCGTCCTTGAGCGAACCTTTGAGGCCGGCCGGGCGGTAGAACAGTTTGATCGTGGTCTTGAGCGCGATCTGCAGCACGTTCTTGCCTTTTTGATCGTCGCTCATGGCCGGGATTGCCTTGACGTTCATCAGGAACAGGCTTTCGCGGTCCTGGGGCACTTCTGGGCCACCGGTAAAAATGATGCGCAGGATATTTTCCTTGTCGGCATCCAGCCGGAACAGCGGCGGCGTGACGATAAAGTTATCGACGCTTTCCTCGTTGCCACTGCCGAAGTGGCTGACCCAGGACTGCACGAGGTAAGGCGAGGTGTCGTCGCGGTTGCTGACGCTCAGGTTGGCTTCGTTGGAAGCGCCGTCGTAGATCAGTCGCGTGGCGCCGACGGTGACGGCGGCGTTGGCGGCGCTGTGCCAGAGCGGCAGCAGGGCGAGCAGAAGATAGACTTTCAAACGCATGACAGGGGGACCTCCGGAAGCCCGCGGGCCGGCGCGCGAACGCCTGGCCCACGGTGTTGACGAGCAATTACTTGTAGGTAACGTCGAAGCTGGCCAGCGCGTGCACCTGACCGGTGCTGATGCCGGAGGTGGTCACCGCGTCGTCGCCTTCACCGGTGGTGGTGTCGGCGACGGTGCGCACGTAGGCAGCGGTAAAGTCGAAGGTATTGGACTGTGCACGCAGGTCGTAATCGGCGGTCGGCGTGTTCAGTGGCAGTTTGTTGCCGTTACGGGAGTCGGTGATCTGGATCGCGATGCCGCGCACCTGGTTTTCACCGGTCAGGCCCAGTAATGTCGGGTCGCTGGCGTCTTGCTGGCCGCTGAAGGTGATCGCGACGTTTTTACGGGTCGCGGTGCTGCAGTTGTCCAGGCTGATGGAAAACGGCTTAGCTTTATCGGTGAGCACCGAACCCACGGTGGGCGCGAAGTCAGCGATGCGCACCGGGTCCAGAGTCACCGACTTGTTCACGTCGCCGGTGGTGATGGTGCAGGCGTTATCGGTGACGGAACCGGTGAATTCGATCTGCCCGTCCGCCGCCTGAGCGGTGCCGGCCAGCAACCAGCAAGCGCCGCAGGCGAGGGTGAGTTGGCTCAGTTTGTTCAGCATTGCAGTGCCTCTTTTAAGAGAAGGAAGGTTGTCTGCCTACCCGTCAGGTAAGCCAATCCATAGTGCAATGCTGTGTTTTAGAGGCACATGAGACGAATCTTAAAAACTGGCGAACTGATGGCCGCCCGACCGCTGAGTCCATATAAGGCGCCGAGCGTGATATTCTGCGCGCCATCTTGGTCTAGCCTCTATCGAGTACGTACACCCGTATACGTCCCGGTGGTTAGCTGGCGCCCAGGTAGCTGAAGCCAATAATGATAAGAAGTCAGCGCAGAAGGGACATAAAAGTGAGGTCGATACGTCGGCCTTGTGTGCCCACCCTGCGGTCCCCGAATGAATGTGCACACCCCGCGGTGCGTTGCCTGGCGCAGCGTGATTGAGGGTTGCCCATGATCAGGGGCAGTGGGGCGGATGGCGTTTTATCATAGGTGCTACTGATGTTTAAAAAAGTAAACACTGCCCTGCTGGGGCTGGCTTTGTCGATGGGGATCACTTCCGTTCACGCGGAAGAGGCAAAGAAAGTCGATGTGCTGCTGATCGGCGGCGGCATCATGAGTGCAACCCTGGGTGTGTGGCTCAATGAGCTGCAACCGGATTGGTCGATGGAGATGGTCGAGCGCCTCGATGGCGTGGCCGAAGAAAGCTCCAACGGCTGGAACAACGCCGGTACCGGTCACTCGGCTTTGGCTGAGCTGAACTACACCCCGGAAGACAAGAACGGCAACGTTGAGATCCCGAAAGCGGTCGAGATCAACGAAGCGTTCCAGATCTCCCGTCAGTTCTGGTCCTGGCAGGTTCAGCAGGGCGTCCTGAAGAACCCGCGTTCGTTCATCAACTCCACTCCGCACATGAGCTTCGTGTGGGGCGATGACAACATCAAGTTCCTGAAGAAGCGTTACGAAGCGCTGCAGGCGAGCCCGCTGTTCGCCGGCATGCAGTACTCCGAGGACCCGGCGCAAATCGCCAAATGGGTTCCGCTGATGATGGAAGGGCGTGACCCGAACCAGAAAATCGCGGCCACCTGGACCCCGATCGGTACGGACGTGAACTTCGGCGAGATCACGCGCCAGTTCGTCGCTCACCTGCAAACTACGCCGAAGTTCGACCTGAAACTGTCGAGCGAAGTGCAGGACATCACCAAGAACGCCGATGGCACCTGGCGTGTCAGCTACAAGAACCTGAAAGACGGCACCAAGACTGAAACCGACGCCAAGTTCGTGTTCATCGGCGCGGGCGGCGGTGCACTGCACCTGCTGCAGAAGTCGGGCATTCCTGAAGCCAAGGAATACGCGGGCTTCCCTGTTGGCGGTTCGTTCCTGGTCACCGATAACCCAACGATTGCCGAGCAGCACCTGGCCAAGGCCTACGGTAAAGCTTCCGTTGGCGCACCGCCGATGTCGGTTCCGCACCTGGACACCCGCGTGCTGGATGGCAAGCGCGTGATTCTGTTTGGCCCATTCGCTACCTTCTCGACCAAGTTCCTGAAAGAAGGCTCGTACCTGGACCTGCTGACCAGCACCACCACCCACAACATCTGGCCAATGACCAAAGTCGGTATCCGCGAATACCCACTGGTCGAGTACCTCGCCGGCCAACTGATGCTGTCGGATGACGACCGCTTCAAGGCGCTGCAAGAGTACTTCCCGAACGCCAAGAAAGAAGACTGGCGCCTGTGGCAGGCCGGTCAGCGTGTGCAGATCATCAAGCGTGACGAAGAGCAGGGCGGCGTCCTGAAACTCGGTACCGAAGTGGTCAGCTCCGCCGACAACACCATCGCCGGCCTGTTGGGTGCATCGCCAGGCGCGTCCACCGCGGCTCCGATCATGCTGACCGTGCTGCAGAAAGTGTTCAAGGAACAGGTTGCTTCCCCGGCCTGGCAGGAAAAGCTGCACCAGATCGTGCCTAGCTACGGCACCAAGCTGAACGACAGCCCTGAAGCTGTGGCTAAAGAATGGGCCTACACCGCCAACATTCTGCAGCTGACGCCTCCACCTGCGATTCCGCAGCTGACTGCTCCGAAAGCCACCGAGGCTGCAAAGCCTACGGCTGAGCCGAGCAAGCCAGCTTCTGACCTCGCGCTGTAAGACGTTGGTGAGGTCCTGATTCAGGGCCTGCGCAACGTAAAAAGCCCGCTGAACCGGTGACGGTCAGCGGGCTTTTTTGCAGGTGTCACCAATGAGCGGGTACTTCGACCTGCCGCTCTGCAGCTGCCAACGCTGCCTTCAGTCCCTCTTTATCCAGAGGTATGCAGTACGCCGGCTTGGCGCGTTCAAACCGCCAGCTCTCATCCAGCCCACCGGCATCTACTGCGTCGAAGCCGATCTCGTCCAGCAGGGCGATGACTTGCGCCTTGGCTGCCGGGTCATCCGCCGCGACCGGGAGCGCGCGTCGGTCGGGTGCGCCGCGGCTGCGAGCATCCTGGGTCAGGTCCGGCGCCAGGATAGCGTTGAACACTTTTACCACATTTGATTGCGACAGGTGCTCGGCCACTAACCGGCTGGTGGTGGTTTCAAAGCGGTCGAGCACGGGAATATGGCCGTCGCGGTTCGGGTAGTAGTTGTTGGCATCCATCACGGTTTTGCCTTCCAGCCACTGCGCCGGCACGCTGCGGTAATGTTCGAACGGAATCGCCAGCAGGACCAGTTCGCCAAATTGCGCGGCGTCTTGCGCAGTACCCACTTGAACCCCACGAATGCCACTCAGCACGCTGCTCATCGACTGCGGGCCGCGGGAGTTGCTCAACATCACTTCATGGCCGGCCGCCAACGCCAACTGCGCAACGGCGCGTCCGATAAAGCCTGCTCCGATGATGCCAATTTTCATGTCGGTGCTCCTGAGTTGAGAGAGACGTTATGATGATTGGCTACTGGATGAGGATAAATGGCCGTTCTGGTCTTGGTGTTGTTACTCGGAGTTGTGAATGATGGACCGCCTTTCAAGCATGAGTGCCTTTGTGATGGCTGCCGAACTGGGGTCCTACGCCCGTGCTGCCGAACGCCTGGGAATGTCGCCGCAGATGGTAGCCAAGCATGTGGCGGCGCTGGAGCGGCGGCTGGGCGCACGCCTGCTCAACCGCACCACACGCCGGCAAAGCCTGACGGAGTTGGGAAGCGCGTACTACGAGCGCTGCAAACATATCCTGACAGAGGCAGAGGCCGCAGACTCCCTCGCCCAGATCATGAATGACACACCACGGGGCAAGCTCAAGATCAGCGCCCCGGTGACTTTTGGCTCCTACAGCCTGATGCCACTGGTGACCGAATTTTTACGCGACAACCCCGAGGTGGAAATCGACCTGCACCTGACCGACCGGTTTGTCGACCTGGTGGAGGAGGGCTACGAAGTGGCGTTCCGTATCGGCCCGCTGGCGAACAGCAGCCTCACCGCCCGGCCGCTGCAGCCCTACCGCCTGGTGGTCTGTGCGGCACCCAAATACCTGGCCGAGCGCGGCACGCCGCTGACGCCCGCTGACCTTGAACACCACGAGTGCCTGGGATACGCCTACTGGTCACGTCCGGCTGATCGCGAATGGTCGTTCTACCAAGGCGCCGTCCTGCACAAGGCCCAGGTCGCCAGCCGCCTGCACGTGAATGAAAGCCGGGCCTTGATGTCGGCCGCGCGGGATGGTTTCGGGGTTGTGCTGGGGCCTGAGGATTTCTTACGCTCGGCGCTCAAGAGCGGTGAGTTGGTGCGAGTGCTGCCGGACTATGAGGCGCCAAGTCGGCAGATGCATTTGCTCTACACCGCGAATCGCCAGCGCACCGCCAAGCTGCGGCGATTTGTCGATGCGGTGCTGTTGCGTTTCGGACCACCCTAGACGCTGAAGCCGGCCTTGACCTGCTCATACAGATGCAGTGCCAACAGGTTGCTGCTGTCGCCAAGCAGGTACAGGTGATGCAGCGGCAGCGGCGGCAGTTCAGCTCCAGCAATCTGGCGCGTCAATCCCTTACCCATGCGGCTTTCTTCCACCAACCCCACCGCCATGCCACTGCGGATACACGCTTCAACAGCGGGCGAACTCGCGCTTTCCAGCAGCACCCGATAGTAAGTGCCGTGCTCCTTCAGCGCTCGAATCGCTGCAGTGCGATAAGGGCAACCTGTCAGTTGCACGGCAATCGGCAGTGGCGCCTGCGGTGGGCAGCTGAAGTGTTCGGCGGCCACCCACAGCGGCTGGATTTCTCCCAGGCGCTCGCCTTGTTCCAACGGCTGGGCGCTGACAATCAGGGCCAGGTCCAGCTGCCTGCTGGCGAACAGCGTGAGCAGTTCGCCACTGGAGCGCGCTTCTACCTCCAGTTCCAGCAATGGGTTGTCGGCGACCAGGCGGGGCAGGAACTCCTGCATGAAGTCTGGCGCGTAAGAATCAGGCAAACCCAGGCGAATCTTGCCCTGCATGCGTTGCGGCGTGAGGGAGGCCAGCAAGCGGTCGTGGCTCTTGAGGAATTCGGTGGTTTCGCCCAGGAGTTTCTTGCCGTACATCGTCAGTTCAACCCCCTGGTTGCTGCGGCTGAACAGGCGTTGGCCGACCTGGTCTTCGAGCTTCTGGATCTGCGTGGTCACCGTCGAGGCACTGCGATGCACATGATTGGCCGCTTCGTTGAATCGCTGGAAGCGGGCCACCGCGTGGAAAGTGCGCAACAGGTCAATATTCAGTTGTTTGCTCATGATTCCACTTTTAAGGATTAGTGGTACAGATTATTCAAATATACAGAATCATGCGCGGCACTTAGCCTTTTGGTCAATCAATCGAACCGGAGGCTCAATGAAGCGATCAACCGTGGGGCGGTTGCTGTTACAGGCGGTGTTCGTGCTGTCGTGGAGTTCGGGGTTTATCGGCGCGAAACTGGCGACCCGGAGTGATGGCGTGTTCAACGTGCTGTTCTGGCGTTTCTTGCTGGTATCGTTGTGCCTGGCGCTGTTTTTGAACGTGCGGCTGCTGAAGGTTTCCTGGGCACAGATCCGCCATCACGCGGTGGTGGGTTTCCTCTCGCAGTTTCTCTATTTGACCTGTGTCTACGTGGCGATCCAGAACGGTTTGCCGCCGGGGATTGCGGCGATCATCGCGGCCCTGCAGCCATTGATGACGGCGGCGCTGTCATCGGGTAGCCACGCCGAACGCAGCGGCGGCTGGCAGTGGCTGGGGTTGATGATCGGTTTTGCCGGCGTGTCGATCGTCATCTTCGGGCAATACCGCAACAGCGGGGCCGAAGTCGGGTGGGTCATGTATGCATTGCCCCTGGTGTCGGCACTCGGTCTGACCGTGGCCACGCTGTACGAACGGCGGGCGGCCCGCACTGACTCCGGCGGCCTGAGCCTGGCGTTGTTTATCCAGTCGTTGCTGACCTTGATCGGCTTTGCTGCAGCGGTGCTGTACACCGATACGCTGAGCATTCCGCGGACCCCCGACGTATTGATCTCCATCGTTTGGCTGACGGTGTTCTCTACCTTCGTGGCTTACCTGAGCCTGTGGATGTTGTTGCGCGTAATGACGGCTACCCATGTGGCGACATTGGTGTACCTGGAGCCTCCCGTGACACTGGTGTGGGCGGCACTGATGTTTGGCGATGAGATTCATGCGTCGACGTATGCAGGGATCTCCGTGGTGGTGGCCGGGCTGATTCTGGTGCGACTGAAACAGCCGGTCGCAGTCTGTGCCTCTTGAAAAGGTCAGTTTTTCTTTACCTGCTGTCTGCCCGTGGGTTCAGCAAGCTGACAGTTGGCACCTGTTAAAAAGTCTTATGGCCAAGCAGGAGCGCGGCTGGAACAAGGGGGCATTTTTTTTACCGGTATAAACGCTGGGCGGTTACGCCCGAGGATTCTGTATGTTGTTACGTTATGCGGCATTGGCGGCTTTGGTCGTCGCGGCTTCCGGGTGTGTAGAGGAGCGGGTCGTGCATGATCGACGACCGGTGCAGCGTGAATATGTAGAAGTCGTCGCGCCGCAACCGCCGCCGGTGCAGGTCATCGAGGTCGAGCCCGAAGGGCGGCCAGGTTACCTGTGGTCGCGTGGCTACTGGCGTTGGGAAGGCGGGCGCTATGTGGCGGTTCACGGCCACTGGGAGCCTGTACGGCCAGGTTATCGTTATGTTCACCCGCATTGGGAGCAGCGTAACGACGGCTATCACTGGCAGGGCGGCGGTTGGGTTCGCTGACCGTTTTCCGATGGCTTAAATCGGCTTCTTCGTACCCAGAAGCCGAACTTCCCTGAGCAGCGCCGCGCCCAACTGGCCGGTGCCAAGCTCCTTGTAACCTACTGCTTTAACATCGCCATTCTCTTCCGCCTGGATGAGGATCACCGGTGTTTCCTTGCCGGTGCCTTCGTCGACATGCATGGCGTACTGCGGGATATCCAGCTTGATCGGCGTGCCTGCCGCCTTGCCCTTCACATTGATCAGAAACGCCGCACAACCGGTATCCACATCCTGACTGGTAGCGGAACGGCCGCTGACGAAGCAGGTGTCGGGCAGGTCGGGCCAGGTGATGGCTTCGGCGAGGGTCAATGGGGACGTTAATGCCAGGCCGGCGAGAAAAAGCGTGCGCACGTTGGTCTTGTCTCTGGATAAAGTCAGTAAGGGCATTTTCTACCAAAGCCTTGACGCTTCTGCAACGCGACGCCTCAGGTCAGCCGCCGCATGCCGGTAGCCTTGGCCGCGCTGACATCAAATGTCGCCGTATATTCACAGCCTGCTGCGTGGGCGCAGCGTTCAATCAGGCAGTCGGCGAAATCGGCCCTGGTGCTTGTAAATCGCCGGAGTGCCTGCCAGATCACGTCGGCGTGCTCTACGGTCAGTTCGCGGGTACGCAGCAGCGTCTCCAGGACCGCAACCACTTCACTCTTGGCTGACTGGTAACTGGACTGCAGGACCCACACCAATTCCACTACTGAAACCAGGCTGACAAAACCCGGCGAGGCAGTGGTGAGCGACTCGATCAGTCTGGATGCCTTTGGCGATTGGACGGGATCATCCTGGGTGACGTAACGCACCAGCACATTGGTATCCAGTCCAATCATCGTGCTTTGGTTCCCTGTGCAGCGATGGCCAGGTTCATTTCTTCGATGCTGACGGGCTTGGCGGGTTTGCGGATCAGCCCTTTGAGGTCCAACACAGTCTTGCTGGCCGCGATGATCGCAAACTTGCCCTCTTCCATTTCGACGAATTCGACCCGGTCGCCAGTGTTCAGCCCAAGTGCGGCCCTGACTTGAACGGGAATGGTTATTTGGCCTTTTGAAGTGAGTGTGGCGGTAGCCATGTTGAAAGCCTCTCTCGTGATACTCCTTACCTTAGGGTAAGGAATAGTGGAGGGCAAGATCCATTGGTCCATAGGTTACTCATCTGGCGTGGGTGGGTCGGAACAGGTAAAACGATAGTCCGAACGTTTCCCGTCGACACGCCTGAAACCAGCCTTAAGAGATACAACATATGACCGACCGCCACCTCATCATCCCCACTTCCATGCACCCCATCGTCGAGCGCGCCGGCTACGTCCCGGCGGTAAAAGTCGGCAAGACCCTGTACTGCGCAGGACAGGTCGGCCGCACGGAACACCTGGAAGTCATCACCGATCCCGAGGCACAGTTCGTCGCCGCCTGGGAGAGCCTGCGCCTGGTATTGGAGGAGGGGGGCTGTACGTTTGAAGACGTGGTCGACATGACCACCTACCACGTGAACATGAGCGAGCACATGGCGGTTTTCCGTGAAGTGAAAAACCGCCTGTTCCCTCGCGGGTTGTGCGCCTGGACGGTCATTGGCGTATCAGAACTGGCCAACCCGGGCTTGCTGCTGGAGATCAAGTGCGTAGCGGTTCAGCGCTGACTCACTGCACCACGCGGTAGCACGGCACGTAGGCGGCGCCGCCTGGCAGTTTCATCCGGTGCTGCTCTACGAACGCCTTCAGCAACTCATCCAGCGGTTTCATGATCGCCGGGTCGCCATGAATCTCATACGGCCCGTTCTGCTCGATCAGGCGGATGCCCTTGTCCTTGACGTTGCCCGCCACAATCCCCGAGAACGCCCGGCGCAGGTTGGCCGCCAGTTCATGGGGCGGCAGCGCGTGGCTCAGTTGCAGGCTGGCCATGTTGGCGTGGGTCGGGTCGAACGGGCGCTGGAAGCCCTCGTCGATCTTCAGCAGCCAGTTGAAGTGGAACGCGTCGTTGCGCTCGCGGCGGAACTGTTTGACCGCTTTCAAGCCGGCGGTCATCTGCCGTGCCACCTCAGCCGGGTCGTCAATGATGATCTGGTAATGAGCCTGGGCCGCTTCGCCCAGGGTCGCGCCGACGAACGCGTGCAACTGTTGCAGGTACGGCGCGGCGTGTTTCGGCCCGGTGAGGATCACCGGGAACGGCACGTCGCGGTTGTCCGGGTGCATCAGGATGCCCAGCAGGTACAGGAACTCTTCGGCGGTGCCGGCGCCGCCCGGGAAGATGATGATGCCGTGGCCGACGCGCACGAAGGCTTCCAGGCGCTTTTCGATGTCCGGCAAAATCACCAGCTCATTGACGATCGGGTTCGGCGCCTCGGCGGCGATGATCCCCGGCTCGGTCAGGCCCAGGTAACGCCCGCCGGTAATGCGTTGCTTGGCGTGGGAAATGGTCGCGCCCTTCATCGGGCCTTTCATCACGCCGGGGCCGCAGCCGGTGCACACGTCGAGGCTGCGCAGGCCGAGTTCGTGGCCGACTTTCTTGGTGTATTTGTATTCTTCGGTATTGATCGAGTGCCCGCCCCAGCACACCACGATCTTCGGCTCGACGCCCGGGCGCAGGGTGCGGGCGTTGCGCAGCAGGTGGAACACGTAGTCGGTGATGCCCTGGGAGCTGCTCAGGTCGATGCGCTGGCTGTCCAGTTCGTTTTCGGTGTAGACGATGTCACGCAGGGCGCTGAACAGCATCTCCCGGGTACTGGCGATCATTTCACCATCGACGAACGCGTCAGCCGGTGCATTCAACAGTTCCAGGCGCACGCCACGGTCCTGCTGGTGGATGCGCACTTCGAAATCTTTATAGGCGTCGAGGATGGTCTTGGCGTTGTCGATGTGCGCGCCGGTGTTGAGGATGGCCAGGGCGCATTGACGGAAGAGGGTGTAGATGCTGCCGGTACCGGCTTCGCTCAGTTGCTGGACTTCACGTTGCGACAGCGTTTCAAGGCTGCCTTTAGGGCTTACGGAGGCATTGATGACTTGTCTTTGGGGCATTCTGATTCCCTGAAAGCACAGCCACCGGACCAGGCATGGCCAGTGGCTTGAGGATAGTGCGCGCCGTTTTCGGTCGCATTGGACTGGCATTTTCCCCGGCACTGGAGCCGAGCGCAAACACCGTCGCGCACCATCATGCCGCAGAAGTTACTGAATCAGCTTCCAGTTTTTGTAGAAAAACCGACGCAGGGTAAAGACTGCTCCGGCAAAGGCCGCGATCAGGCCGTTGAGCACGGACGGCACCAGGGTCGGTCGCACGATGTCGATGAACAGGCAGTAGCGCTTGGCGTCGTTCTTGTTGAAGGAGGCATGCATCAGCGTGTCATCGAAGATAAACAGTGGATCATCGTGCCAGTAGTGTTTGTGCTTGCCGACCTGGATGTAGACGCCGTCGTGATGGGGCGCCGGTGCCATGTTGTAGAGCACGCGGAACATCATGCGCAGCGGGCCGAAGTGAAACGAGGTGGAACGGTTTTCGTTGAATACCGACACGCCGATGGTTTTCACGTAGGGCAGTTTTTCCCGCAGTTGCGGGATATCCAGGGTGGTCTCGATCGGGCGGCCGTACCATTGGAAAAACAGCATGCCGCGTTTTTTCTCGGCCATGCGCTCGTCCAGGTACTGGATGATCTCGTCTTTGTTGGCCATGGCGTCGTCGATCACCTTTTGCAGGTCTTCGCGCCAGGCGGGCGGCAGGTCGTTCATTTTATAAACGTGGCGATTGCGCTGGCTCAACAGGTCAAACAGCGTGTTGAACGGCGCCAGCAACCAGGTATTGCGGCCGTTGCCGATGAAATACTTTTTGATGGTCGCGCCGTCGTACAGGCCATTGCGCAGGAAATCGTACAGGCCGCAGAACACCACCAGCAGCAGAAACACCAGGGTGGTCTTGGGGAAGCAATAAATGAACAGCAAGACGCCAAGGACCCATGCGGCGGACGCCAGGCGTTTGCGGATGACACTCTTACTCATGAAACTGGGCTCCATCGGACGGTCTTCGATTGCTTCAAAACCGTCCGCGGTTGACTGGCAGGCCAGGCAAAGGCGTCAGTCAACCCGTGGGCATCATGCCCGAGCTGAAACATATCGAAATAATATGGTCATGATAGGGTGTTATCGCCCTCACGTGGCGTTTTAAATGCTGGAAATTTGTGAAGTCACTGCACAGATTTTTACCGCTGTCCCCCCTAAAATGCCTCGGCGGATGGCCAGGCTGGCGGTGTTGCGGATAGCATTTTGTGAACAGAAGATTTGCGACTATCGTGACGCTTCGGTTTTCCGGGCGTCATAGACCCGTACGATTGACGCTGTAATGGCCACCATTGGCCTTCGGCACCTTGGAAGAGGCAGAAATTTTATGATCATCAAACCGCGGGTTCGTGGCTTTATCTGTGTGACCGCTCACCCGGTTGGCTGTGAAGCGAATGTCAAAGAGCAGATCGACTACGTGACCGAACACGGTGCCATTGAAGGCGGCCCGAAAAAGGTGCTGGTCCTCGGGGCTTCCACCGGCTACGGCCTGGCCGCGCGCATCAGCGCTGCCTTTGGCTGCGGCGCCGACACCCTGGGCGTGTTTTTTGAGAAAGAAGGCGAAGAAGGCAAGCTCAGCTCTGCCGGCTGGTACAACAGCGCCGCCTTCGAGAAGTTTGCGCTGGAAAAAGGCCTGTACGCCAAGAGCATCAACGGCGATGCGTTCTCTGACGAGATCAAGCGCCTGACCATCGAAACCATCAAGAAAGACCTCGGCAAGATCGACCTGGTGGTCTACAGCCTGGCCGCGCCACGCCGTACCGACCCGCAAGGCGTGGTGCACAACTCCACCCTGAAGCCGATCGGCAAGGCTGTGACCCTGCGCGGCATCAACACCGACAAGGGCGTCGTGGTCGACACCACCCTCGAACCGGCCACCCAGGAAGAAATCGACGGCACCGTGAAAGTCATGGGCGGCGAAGACTGGCAGCTGTGGATCGACGCCCTGCGTGACGCCGACGTGTTGGCCGAAGGCGCCAAGACCACTGCGTTCACCTACCTCGGCGAGAAGCTGACCCAGGACATCTACTGGAACGGCTCCATCGGCGAAGCCAAGAAGGACCTGGACAAGAAAGTCCTGACCCTGCGCGAAAACCTCGCGGCGCTGAAAGGCGACGCCCGTGTGTCGGTACTCAAGGCAGTAGTGACCCAGGCCAGCTCGGCGATCCCGATCATGCCGCTGTACCTGTCGTTGCTGTTTAAAGTGATGAAAGAGCAGGGCACCCACGAAGGTTGCATCGAGCAGGTCTACGGCCTGTTCAAGGACAGCCTGTATGGCAAAGAGCCCAAGCTCGACGCCGACGGCCGCCTGCGCGCCGACCTCGCGGAACTTGAGCCTAAGGTTCAGGACGCGGTAGCGGCCCTGTGGAATCAGGTCTCCGATGACAACGTCAACGAGATCAGCGATTTTGCCGGCTACAAGGCGGAATTCCTGCGCCTGTTCGGTTTCGAGATCGATGGCGTGGACTACGACGCTGACGTGAATCCGACCGTGAAGATCAAGGGCCTGATTCAGGCTTAAGCGCTTGCGGTAACGAAGAAGCGGCCTCCAGGGGCCGCTTTTTTGTGCGCGTCATGCCAGACTGCGGCCGTTATCACACCCACGCTAACGGAGGATCTACATGACGATTCGTGCAGTCGTTTTTGATTTCGGCGGTGTCCTGTTCGACTGGAACCCGCACCATCTCTACCGCCAGCTGATTACCGACGACCGGGAGCGCCAACGGTTCCTGGACACCGTCTGCACCCAGGCCTGGAACACCGAGCAGGACGCCGGGCGCAGTCTGGCTGAGGGCACCCGCGCGCTGATCGCCGAACATCCGCAGCATGCACCACTGATCCAGGCGTACTACGACCGCTGGCACGAGATGCTGCGTGGTTCATTGCCGGAGGGCGTGGCGATACTCGAAGCGTTGCATGAGGCGAAGATGCCGCTGTTCGGCCTGACCAACTGGTCCGCCGAGACCTTTCCCTATGCCCGCGCCCACTATCCCTTCCTGCAGTATTTTCGCGACATCGTGGTGTCCGGCGAAATCAAGCTGATCAAGCCCGATCCTGCGATTTACCACGCCAGCCTGGCGCAGGTGCGCGCCCATTTGCCGGATATCCAGCCGGGTGAAGTGGTGTTTATTGACGATGTAGCCGGCAATACCGAGGCGGCCACTGCGCTGGGTTGGCAGGGGATTCACCACGTGTCTGCCGCGCAGACCCGTGAGCGCTTGATCGAGCTGGGGGTGAGCCTCTAGCGCGCCCATTTCTCCATGACGAAGTCCACAAACGCCCGCAGCTTGGGCAGGCGATAGCGGTCCTGGGCGTACAGCAAATGCATGGGCCGGCTGGGCAGTTGGTAGTCCGTCAGTAATGCCACCAGTTTCCCGGCCCGCAGGTCTGGCTCGACCAGGGCGTCAGGCAGCATCACGATGCCCATGCCTTCCAGGGCAGCCTGGCGCAAGGCCTGCGAACTGTTGATGGTCAATGAGCCGGAAACCGGAATTTCCACTTCGCCCTCTGCGCCGCGCATTCGCCACAACTTGTCGGCGTTGCGCCAATCGTCGGTCGCCGGGTAAGCGAACGCCAGGCAGTCATGTTGCTGCAGATCATCGGGGCGTTGAGGTGTGCCACGGCGCGCCAGGTACTCCGCAGAGGCGCAGAGGGTGATGGTGTAATCCTGCATGGGGCGGGCAATCAGGCTTGGCGCGTCCAGGTCGCCCAAGCGGATGGCCACGTCGAACCCGCTGTCGACCATGTCCATCCGCTGGTTGCTCAGAACCACGTACAGCTTGATCTGTGGGTAGCGCTGGGAAAATTCGCTGAGCGCCGGTGCCAGGCGTTCGGTGCCAAAGGCCGGTGGTGCGGTGATCCGCAGCAGGCCCTTGGGCACGTCACTGTTGGCTTGTTCGGCCATCTGCTCGGAGTCGGCCACCAGGCCCAGCACCTCCAGGCAACGCTGGTAATAAATCCCGCCAAACTCGGTCAGGCTTTGCTTGCGCGTGGTGCGCTTGAGCAGGCTGACGCCCAGGCGTTGTTCCAGCGCGCGCAGGTGATTGCCGACCATGGTGGTGGACATGCCGCACGCCTGCGCTGCCGCCGTCATGCTGCCGGCTTCCACCACTTTTACGTACACCGTCATCGCCTGGAACAGATCCATTATCAAGCCCTGGTTTAAAGTGATCGCAGTGTTGTGCAGTTTATCCAGCTCGGGTGGCTAACGATACTGGTGCCATCACTACGATGCACTGGAGCCTGATGCCATGACCGCCGCCTGCCTGATGACCACTTATCAACCGTCGCCCCTGAGCTTTACTCGAGGCCTTGGCACGCGCCTGTGGGACCAGCAGGGCCGTGAATACCTGGATGCGGTGGCAGGTGTGGCGGTGACCAACGTCGGTCATTCCCATCCGCGGCTGGTAGCGGCCATCAGTGAGCAGGCCGGTTTGCTGCTGCACACCTCCAACCTCTACAGCATCGACTGGCAGCAGCGCCTGGCCCAGCGCCTCACCCGGCTTTCCGGGCTGGACCAGGCGTTCTTCAACAACTCCGGTGCCGAAGCCAACGAAACGGCGCTGAAGCTGGCCCGGCTGCATGGCTGGAAAAAGGGTATCGAACAGCCGCTGGTGGTGGTGATGGAGAATGCCTTTCACGGGCGCACCCTGGGCACCCTGTCCGCCAGCGACGGGCCTTCCGTGCGGTTGGGATTTCAAAAACTGCCGGGGGACTTTATCAAGGTCGGCTTCGGTGACTTGAAGGCACTGGAGGCCGTGACCCGGGAGTTTGGCCCGCGCATTGTTGCGGTGCTGCTTGAGCCGATCCAGGGCGAAAGCGGCGTGCAAGTCGCGCCGCCGGGCTATCTGAAAGCCTTGCGCGAGCACTGCACCCGGCAAGGCTGGTTGTTGATGCTCGATGAGATCCAGACCGGGATCGGCCGTACAGGTCGCTGGTTTGCCTTCCAGCATGAAGGCATCGTGCCTGACGTGATGACTTTGGCCAAAGGCCTCGGCAACGGTGTGCCGATTGGCGCGTGCCTGGCCCGGGCCGCTGTTGCGCAACTGTTTACCCCCGGCAGCCACGGCAGCACCTTCGGCGGCAACCCGCTGGCCTGCCGTGTCGGTTGTACGGTGCTGGAGATCATCGAAGAACAAGGCCTGCTGGACAACGCGGCGCAACAGGGTGAGCGGCTGCTGGCGCGCCTGCGGGTGGAATTGAACGAGCATCCCCAGGTGCTGGCGATTCGCGGGCAGGGGCTGATGATCGGCATCGAACTGGCAACACCTCAGCGCGACCTGGCCCAGCGCGCGGCGCAAGAGCATGGCCTGCTGATCAACGTCACGCGGGGCAAGATCATTCGCCTGCTGCCGCCGCTGACCATCGATGCCAAGGAAGTGGAGATGATCGTACGCGCACTTTCCCGGCTTCTGGACTAAACACGGATGAGGCTGACGCGGAGCGTCACTGGCTGCATTCCCACGCAGAGCGTGGGAACGATCAGTCAAACGGGGTAGCCGGAGCCCACCTGCACCCCGTTCAGCCATTCCTGATTCAGGGTCTCGGTATCCCCCAGGTAATCCAGCAACCAGGCCATGGCCGGCGACAGTTTGTTCTGTGCCCAGGCCACGCACGACGGGCTGGCAGGGAAGGGCCGGGACAGTTGCAGGGCGCTCAGCTCGCCGCGCTCGATCCACGGCTGCACCAGGTGCGCCGGTGCCATGCCGACGCACAAGCCGTCCCGCAGGCAATCAATCGCCGAAGCCCAGTGCGGCACCACCAAACGACGCTGGTTATCCAGGGTCCAGGTGTCGCGCTTGGGCAGGTTGCGCGAGGTGTCGGTCATGCACAGGGAGGCGAAGGGCCGCAATTGGTCATCGCTGAGCAGGCCTTCGACCGCTGCCAGCGGATGCCGGCTGCTGACCACGCACAGCCAGTTCAGCAGGCCCATGTCACGAAATGTGAATTGACTGGCCACCGGCACCGCGCTGGTGGCGCCGATCACGATATCGGTGCGGTCATCGGCCAGGGCATCCCACACCCCGTTGTACACCTCGTAATCCAACAGCAATTCCACCTCCGGGAACTGCCGATAGAAATCCAGTACCAACTGCCGGCAGCGCTGCTGTTTAACGATGGAATCCACCGCGACTTTCAACTGGCCACTCCAGCCATTTGCCACTTGCTGGCACAGCCGGCGGGTGCCGAGCATTTTTTTCATGACGCCGCGGGCTTCGTCGATGAACAATTTACCCGCGGGTGTCAGCTCCACATCCCGATGCCGTCGGACGAACAGCGGCACCGCCAGCCATTCTTCGAGTTGCCGCACGGTGTAGCTGATGGCTGACGGCACGCGGTGCAGTTCCTGGGCGGCGGCGCTGAAGCTGCCGTGGCGGGCCACTGCATCCACCACATCCAGGGAATATTCAGACCACATGGGGTTTGCCTTCAAAATTATTGATAAGAGTGTCCAATTATTATCGCTTCACAGGGATTTGCTCAGCTTCATAATAGGCGCCAGTCAGCAAATAGTTTGATGGCAGGTTATACAAGGCTTCAATGAAAAATTCTTTTGGATTCACCTGGTACCTGGCGGGGCTGAGCATGCTCGGCTATCTGGCCATGGATATGTACTTGCCGGCGTTTGGCGCCATGGGCGAGCAGCTGCAGATTTCCCCCGGCGCGGTGGGCGCGAGCCTGAGCATTTTCCTCGCCGGCTTTGCCGTCGGGCAGTTGCTGTGGGGGCCGCTATCCGACCGGTTGGGACGCAAGCCGGTGCTGCTTACGGGCCTTTCCCTGTTTGTGCTCGGCTGCCTGGGGATGTTCTGGGTCGAGACCGCACCGCAGCTGTTGGCCTTGCGTTTTGTCCAGGCGATTGGCGTGTGTTCCGCCGCCGTCAGTTGGCAGGCGCTGGTGATCGACCGCTACCCGGCGGACAAGGCCCATCGGGTGTTCGCCGGCATTATGCCGCTGATGTCACTGTCTCCGGCCCTGGCGCCATTGCTGGGAGCGCTGATGCTGAATCACTGGGGCTGGCAGGCGATTTTCGGTGTGTTGTTGGTGGTTTCGCTGCTCCTGCTGCTGCCTACGTTGTTTCTCAGGCCGCTGCCGAAACGCCTGACAACCGACGGCGAACCATCCCGACTCGGCTATGGGCAATTGCTCAAGTCGCGGGTGTTCACCGGCAACGTGATGATCTTTGCCGCATGCTCGGCCAGTTTCTTCGCCTGGCTTACCGCCTCGCCGTTCATCCTTGGCGGGATGGGCTACAGCCCGAATGACATCGGCTTGAGCTACGTATTGCCAACGCTGTCGTTCCTGATCGGTGGCTACAGTTGCCGCAGTGCGTTGCAGCGGTTCCAGGGCAAGACTTTGTTGCCGTGGCTGCTGCTGGCGTACTGCATCAGCATGGTCGCGCTGTACCTCGTCGCGACCTTGACCGTGCCGACGCTCGCCACCTTGCTGATTCCGTTCTGCCTGATGGCCCTGGTCAATGGCGCCAGCTACCCGATCGTGGTGGCGAATGCACTGATGCCGTTTGCGGAAAATTCCGGCAAGGCGGCGGCATTGCAGAACACCTTGCAGTTGGGGTTGTGCTTCCTGGCGAGCCTGATCGTGTCGTCAATGATCGACCAGCCGCTGTTGATCACTGCGATCGTGATGCTGGCGACCGCGCCATTGGCCGTGTTGGGCTACTGGCTGGCGCGACCGAAGGTCGACGATGGCGATGCCGACCTGGTGCGCGCCCGCTAGAACGTCACTTCCATGTTCACCGTCGGCGTTGACGTGCGGCTACCCCGGCCGCCGTCCACGCCGAACTTGTTATGCCAATACTCATACCCGACGCCCAGGTAGAGATTGGGCTTGACGCTTTTGCCCGGGCGCACCGCCACCATCAGCGCGGTGCGCATCAGGGTTTCCGGCGCCGTATCGCGGCCATGGAAGTCCTCGCCCTTTTCCCCGACGTGATTGATAAACCCCTGAAACTTCGCCCCGTGGTTGCCGATCTCGAAAGGCCGCATCCAGGTCAGGTTAAGCATGTAGGTATCGTCGAAGGTGTGATCGGGCTCTTTCGCACCGGGGATGCCGGAATGGTTCCTTTCCTTGTAGTACATCAGGCTCAGGTCCAGCACGCCGACGGTGTTGAACTTCAAGGTCGGGCCAATCACCAGTGCGCGTTTTTTCGCCGAGGCCAGGTTGTTGTTGCGGTTGGCGTCAAAGCCGAAGGTGAGGGCGTAATCCTTGATCACCCCGGTGCCCAGCGGCACATCGAATACCCGTGAGGCGTACAGCTGGTGCCGGTACACCGCATACACTTCGCTGCCGCCGTGGTCGGTACCCTTGCGCGGGTCGCGGCTGTCGGACAGGAACACATCGAGGTTCAGGTAGTTGCTGCCGTATTGGTAGCCGCTGGCGTGGGTGAAGCTGTAGATGCGCTTGCTGAATTCATCCGGGTTGTTCGGGTTGGTGAACTGCTGGCCGTAGCGAAATCCCAGGCTGTTGTTCATCCATTCCAGCGCGACAGCCTCCCCGCCGCCGAACAATGTGAGTAATACGGTTGCGCCGTGCAGTGCCTTTTTCATTGTTTTAATTCCTTTGGCGTTTTGGCTCATGGCGACCGCGCAAGGGTCGCCGGGCGCAGTATCGGCACATCCGTTGTGGGTTCCAAAGAACAGAATCTCGCCTGGGCCGATGCCGAAACGGCAGCACTGAAGCTGGCCTGAGAGTCAGGAAATACGTGGCGCCGAGAGCGTTTCCTGATGTTCGCGCAAGTTGATTTCTTCACTGAGCAGATGGGCCATGGCTTGCACCGCCATCGGCAAGTCCCGGTCTTTGCGGGCGTATAAGCCGAGGTTGCTGAAGATCCCGCCCTGGTCGCTGAGCGGAATGTGCAGCAGTTCGCCGCGGGCTAAATCTACCTCCACGCCAATGCGCGTCTGGAACGCGATGCCCAGTTGCTGGCGCGCCAGTTGCCGGGCCAGCTCCATCGAGTTGCTGTGCAGCAATGGCTTGTTTGTCGCCGCCGAACGCTTGTGCAGCGGTGCGATCAGGTGGTGAACCGAGAGCTCGCTCTTGGCCTGGATCACCCCGTGTTCACAGCAGCGCGCGTAACTCACGCTGCTTTCACCGGCCAACGGATGCCCCGGTGCCATCAACGCCCCCAGGCGGAAATGGCCGACACACACCTGGATGGTTTCGCTGCTGCGCGGTAAGGCAAAGGCCAACCCCAGGTCAGCCTGGCCGTTGACCACCGCACCGGGAATCGATTGCGAACCTTGTACCGTGACGCCAATGGTCACTTTCGGATAACGCTCACGCATGCGCTTGAGAGCGGCGGGCAGCAGTTCCACAGTGGCGCCCTCCACCGTGGCGATTTCCACATGGCCGGTCTGCACACCGTTCAAGCCATCCAGTTCACCGCGCACGCGCTCCACGTCCTGCAACAGGAAACTCACGTGGCGGGTCAGGATTTCCCCGGCCGCCGTCAGGCGCAGGCCGCCGGGCAGGCGCTCGAACAGCGCCGCGCCCACCTCGTCTTCCAGCTTGAGGATCTGCCGGTTCACCGCCGAAGACGCCACGTTCAGGCGGCGCGCGGCTTCGCGGATCGAGTGGCAGCGGCGAACCATGTCGAAGTAGTAAATCGCCGGGGCGTGGATGCGCAGCTTGCGGTTGAGCATTTTTTTCAAGTCCTTGTGCGCAGCGCTTCGAGCCACGGGGCCGGGCGGCTGAATGGATTTTTGTAACGGCGTTCAGGGTGTTCTTGTGAAAATGATTGTATACAACTCTATGGACATCCAATCTTTCTATTGCATACAGTGAGTGCACAACAAAAACAGAGAACCCCTCACCATGACTATCCCGAAGGCGTCACCGCAGCGGCCAGAAGATGAGAATCTCGGCGTCGCGGCCAACATGGCTTACGGCCTGCAGCATGTGCTCACCATGTACGGCGGCATCGTGGCTGTACCGTTGATCGTCGGCCAGGCGGCCGGGTTGTCGCCGGCCGATATTGGCCTGCTGATCGCTGCCTCGCTGTTTGCCGGAGGCCTGGCTACGCTGTTGCAAACCCTGGGCCTGCCGTTTTTCGGCTGCCAGTTGCCGCTGGTGCAAGGGGTGTCCTTTGCCGGGGTGGCGACCATGGTGGCGATTGTTGGCAGCGACGGTGCGGGTGGCATCCCGGCGATTCTCGGGGCGGTGATGGCCGCCTCCCTGATAGGCCTGCTGATCACCCCGGTGTTCTCGCGAATCACCAAATTCTTCCCGCCGCTGGTCACCGGGATTGTGATCACTACCATCGGCCTGACGTTGATGCCTGTCGCCGCCCGCTGGGCCATGGGCGGCAACAGCCGCGCCGCAGATTTCGGCAGCATGCCGAACATCGGCCTGGCGGCGCTGACCCTGGTGCTGGTATTGCTGCTGAGCAAGATCGGCAGCGCGACCATCTCGCGACTGTCGATCCTGCTGGCGATGGTGATCGGCACGGTTATCGCGGTGTTCCTCGGAATGGCTGACTTCTCCAGCGTGACCCAGGGCCCGATGTTCGGCTTTCCCACACCCTTCCATTTCGGCATGCCAACCTTCCATCTCGCGGCGATCATTTCCATGTGCATCGTGGTGATGGTGACGCTGGTGGAAACCTCGGCGGACATTCTTGCAGTGGGTGAAATCATCGACACCAAGGTCGACTCCAAGCGCCTCGGCAATGGCCTGCGTGCGGATATGCTGTCGAGCATGTTTGCGCCGATCTTCGGCTCGTTCACCCAGAGCGCGTTTGCACAGAACGTCGGACTGGTGGCGGTTACCGGGGTCAAGAGCCGTTATGTGGTCGCCACCGGTGGGATATTCCTGGTGATCCTCGGCCTGCTGCCGTTCATGGGGCGGGTGATTGCGGCAGTGCCGACTTCGGTGCTGGGCGGGGCCGGGATCGTGCTGTTCGGCACCGTGGCTGCCAGTGGTATCCGGACCTTGTCCAAGGTTGATTACCGCAACAACATGAACCTGATCATCGTCGCCACTTCCATCGGTTTTGGCATGATCCCGATTGCGGCCCCGAGTTTCTACGATCACTTCCCGAGCTGGTTCGCGACCATTTTCCATTCGGGGATCAGTTCGTCGGCGATCATGGCGATCCTGTTGAACCTGGCGTTCAACCACTTCACCACGGGCAACTCGGACCAGCAGTCGGTGTTTGTCGCCGGGACGGAACGCAGCCTGTGCTTCCAGGACGTGGCGGCGTTGCGGGACGGGGATTACTTCAGCGGCGGCAAGCTGTTTGATGCCGAGGGCAAGGAGATTCCGTTGCTGGAGGAAGTGCCGAAGAAAGCGGCCGTGCACGGCAGGGCACAGACCAGCGAGGTGTAACAGCCACAAAGAGTCCAATGTG